>JBJTXG010000029.1:0-5442 GCA_046082125.1 Ferruginibacter sp.
GCTTCAAGCGTGAAGAAAGGATAATATATCAAACATGGGTTAAATAAAAAATCCCGCTATGCGGGATTTTTTTGTTGCGAAGGCTGGGATCGAACCAGCGACCTTCGGGTTATGAGCCCGACGAGCTACCGCTGCTCTACTTCGCATTGCAAATGTAGAAAAGTTGAACAAAGTGACCAATTTTTTACCCGATGATTTACATTTGTACCGGATCTAAATCATTAACCGCCGCATCCGGGGTGCTTCTCGATAATCGAGTTGCTGAGATAATACCCGATAACCTGCTCAGGATAATACCTGCGAAGGGAGATTGCACTACCATCTGCTTTCAGGTGGTTTCCGGACCAAGGCACAGTACATCAAGCTATGTTCCGTTATTTCATCACGCTCCTTTTTTTGATGGGTCGTTTTTCTGTTAACGCACAATCCAATCAACAGGCCAACAAAGACACAACGTTGTTACAACCAGTAGAACTGGTTGCAATCCGGGCCGCCGATCATGCTCCATTTGCCAAAACCAACATCCATCGCCAGGCACTTCAGCAGGCCAATACCGGCCGGGATCTGCCATTCATCATTCAGCAAACCCCATCGATTCAAGTAACCTCGGATGCCGGTAATGGTATCGGATATACCGGTTTCAGAATCCGAGGTACCGATGCTACCCGCATCAATGTGACGCTCAATGGCATCCCCTTTAATGATGCAGAAAGCCAGGGCACCTTCTTTGTCAATCTACCCGACTTTACATCCAGCGCTCAGTCTATTCAAATTCAACGAGGGGTGGGTACCTCTACCAATGGCCCAGGTGCCTTTGGTGGATCTATTCATATCAATACCAATCAACAGGATACGGTTCGTCAATGGTCAGTCAATCAAATGCTTGGATCATTTATGAGTTATCGCAGCCAGTTACTGTACAGCTCCGGATTATTACGTAACCACTGGATCATACAAGGCCGTGGCAGCCTGATTGGTTCAGAAGGTTATGTAGACCGGGCTCGCACCCGAATGGGCGCCGCTTACGGCAGTGTTGCCTATGTCGATTCTAAAAAATCCGTTCGCCTGAACGTATTCACCGGAAAAGAAAAGACCTATGCCGCCTGGTTCGGTATTAATTCAATAACCCTGGACACCAATAGGCAATTTAATCCTGCCGGAACTGAAAAGCCTGGCACTCCATACGATAACGAAACAGATAACTACCAGCAAACACACTGTCAATTATTCTACAACCAAAAAATAAATAACCGATGGACCATCCAAACAGCGTTGTACTACACGCATGGAAAGGGATATTTTGAGCAGTATAAGGGCACCCAGTCGTTGTCCCAATACGGTCTTTCGCCCGTGGTTCAAGGAACAGACACCATTCGGGAAGCCGACCTGATTCGTCAATTATGGCTAGACAATCAATTTTACGGTGGCCTGTTTTCAGTGCATTACCAAAAAAAACAAACTAACCTCATCATCGGCGGCAATGCAAGTAACTACAGTGGGAAGCACTATGGAACCCTGGTTGGTTCATCGTTGTCGGGACATGTTCCGGACGGTTACCGGTGGTATCAATTGCCCGCCCGTAAACAAGAGGTCAGTACTTATGTCAAATGGACACAATCCATTGCAAGACGCTGGCAACTCTATGCAGATGTGCAAGGTCGTTTTGTAAACTATCGAATCAATGGTTTTAGAAATAATCCAACCATAACCATTCGGGAAAACTACGCTTTCCTAAACCCCAAAGCCGGCATCAACTATTTTATTGGAAAATCAAGATTGTATGTTTCGGTTGCCAAAGCCAGCAAGGAGCCCAATCGCGATGACTTTGAAGCAAGCATTAATGATCGACCCAAAGCAGAAACGCTGATTGACTGGGAAGGTGGGTTCACCCGCGAAACCCCGTGGGCCGGATGGACAGTAAATCTGTTTTATATGCGTTACCAAAATCAACTCGTATTGACCGGAAAAGTAAATGATGTGTTTGCCTATACCCGATCCAATATCCCCGACAGTTATCGGGCCGGAGTAGAGATGGAAGGATTCCGTCGTTGGGAAAACGGCTCCCGATTATCGGGTCACTTGACACTCAGCGAAAATAAGCTGCTTCGATACACCGATTACATCGACAATTATGATAACGGTTTGCAGGAGTTGCGCTTTTTTGAATCATCCACTATTTCATTTTCGCCAAAAATCACAGCCGGGTGGACACTGTCCTACCCCTTCAAGAAACACTGGAACATCACCACCAATGGTCGATACACGGGTGAGCAGTTCCTGGACAATACCGCCGATCCCAACCGAAGATTGCCGGGGTATTATGTACAAGACCTACAGATTAATTATCAAAAAAATATCGGAAAAGAAAAAACGACCGTACGAGCTTTTCTGCAGTTAAACAACCTTTTTTCAAAACAATATGTGTCGAACGGGTATAGTTTCAGCTATCGGTACAATGGAACAATCACCACGGAGAATTATTTCTTTCCAATGGCAACCTTCCATTTCATGGCTGGAATCGGATTCGATTTTTAAACGGCTTATTGACCATACGTTGATTGCCAGGCCAACATGCCTCCAACCAGGTTCTTGACATTGGAAAACCCCATAGAATGCAGCATCATGGCGGCCTGCATACTCCGTTGACCACTTCGGCAGTAGCAGATGATTTCTTGATTTCGCCAGTCTTCGATGGTGTCAATCTGCATAGACACGATGTCGCCAAGAGGCAATAGCAATCCACCGATATTGAAATCGGCATGTTCCTCCGGTTGACGAACATCCAGCAGGTTCAGTTTTTCGCCGATATCCATTCGTTGTTTGACGATTTCAGGTTGTATTAGCTCCATAAAAAAATTATTGCGGATTATTGGCCGGCGCGGATCGATTTGGACGTGGGAATTTGTTTGTTGGGGTCAATCCGCTGTCACCGATAGTACGGGTGGGTGGCTTTTTGGGTACAATGCCCTGAATGACCTGTACGGTGGTATCTTCTTTCATAACAACGGCAATCCATAAATCCATGATCTGACCAGACTGTATGTATACTTTTTGATTCAACGCATTATAGGGCGGTGGTGTTTGTTTCCAGATGAAGGCATTCGCTGAGTCAAGTACATCCGGATCAGCAATAACAGCACCCAGCAACAGTCCCCGATTTTTCAACAACGTATTAACGACGCCAAAAGTAAGACCACGCATATCGGGCACCGGAAATGGAATCGAATCAAGTCCTTTCCCAACAAGCAAATCAATGGGTGTTCCCCAGGGAAGTTTGGTACCCGGTGCAATGGGAAGACCGTTGTAGGTTTGTTCCAATACTGAACCTTTCATAAAGTCCGGACGAAAGGTTGTGTCTCCGATATTCAAATGCGATCGTTGGAGGATTTGCATGGCAAACTCCAGCGTCTTACCCTGTACGTTAGGCACATCAACCAAAGGCAGAGTAACCCGGTTGACTGTAATCAAAATTCGGCGATTGGTTTTAACATTGCTGTTCGCATCCGGTATTTGTTTCAGCACAACACCCAAGGGCATTGAGTCTACATAAATAGAATCATATATCTCCACGCTGAATCCTTTGGATTCGAGTAACCGTATGGCATCATTGGTTTTAGTACCAACAACCAGCGGAACGGTGATATGTTCACCGTGTTTGGTGAAATACTTCAATGCGGACAAGGAGCCGTAAATAAGTCCGACTATCAGAAAAACAATGATGAGCAGATGAACCCAGAAGGGACGGCTTGCCAGGTAATTGAACACAAATGAAATTTAGGCGAACTTACGATTTTTTTTTGCAAGGCATTCATCCAGCAATGTTGAATAAAATGCGGTAAGCGTCCAACCTTTGGCCCTTACCTGTTGAGGAATGATACTGGCCTCACTTTGTCCGGGAACCGTATTGATCTCGAGCATGTATGGTTGCTGATCCTTTTCGTTGTATATAAAATCGATGCGAACAACGCCGGAACAGTTGAAAATCCGGTAGATTGAAACCGCTGTTTCCCGAATTCGAGCGGCCATCGACTCGTCTAGCTGAGCTGGCGTAATTTCTTGACTGGCTCCTTTATACTTCGCCTCGTAGTCGAAAAACTCATTTTGCGTAATAATCTCAGTGATTGGCAGTGTAATAATTTCCTGATTGAAGGAAAGGACGCCAATAGTGAATTCCCGGCCGGCGATACATTCCTCAATCAACACCTGTTGATCTTCGCCAAAGGCTTTCCGGATGGCTTCGTCAAGATGATCCGGTTCATTGACCTTGCTCATGCCGAGACTACTGCCACCATTGTTTGGCTTTACAAAAACAGGCAGCTTGAGTTGATTCAAAATGGATGCAAGGTCATACGGCTGTTCGCGGAACAAATGCAACGAACGGGCAACCGAAATGCCGCCGAAAGCTGCAACAGCCACGGTGTAGCGCTTATTGAACGTCAGCGCTGATGTTGCAGCATTACAAGACGTATAGGGCATTCCGATGCAATCCAGATACCCCTGTAATTTACCGTCTTCACCGGGCGTACCATGTAGCATAATCAGCGCGGCTTCAAATTGGATTGTTTCATTTTCAGTGCGTACAGAAAAATCATCTTTATTGATTGGTCTGCGCTGACCAACCTCATCCACATAAAACCATCCATCCGGACAAATATCAAGCCAATGGGCCTCCCAACGACTCTTGTCGAGGTGATTCAAAACCGATCGAGCACTTTTATATGACACCTCGGCTTCTCCGGAGTACCCACCGGTGATCAATGCGATCTTCATTGGTTTATCCGTAGCCATTTCGAATTTTTTGAGCGTACTATTCGATGCCATAACAATGGACATCCTGCAATAATTTCCATTCTCCATTTTCCGATTTCCGCCAAACACGGTTATACGATCCCATCATCAACGAGTCCATATCTTTCATCCATATTTTCAGAATACCATACGTATAGCCAAGCTCACCGGATTGAGCTGTTTCCGCCTGCTGTGGATCCCAGGTGATTGTATAACTGGAATCTTCTTCCAGATTATTCAGGTATTTGATGGCATCCGAACCTTTCAAGGGACTGCTGCCATCGCGTAAAAGCACCCCCTCATTATCCAAGTATTGGTAGTAGGCTTTTTTCATGCCAGAATCCTGGCTGTATTTTGAAAAAGAACGATCGGCTTCCAGTAAGTTGAGCGAGGATTCACCGGTATCTGATTCATTGCCTTTTTTTTCATCCTGTCCGCAGCGAACAAACAGCATACAGACAACCACGATACCGACAGACATCCTGATAAAGGACATCCGGCTTGTGCCTCTCAAAAAAATGTGTTGGATTAGGTTCATTAAAGGTGCAGTTTCTCTTTCTTGCCCATCAACTCGTCCACCGTTTCACGATAGAGTTCATCGGGCACGCAACAATCTACCGGACAAACTGCGGCACACTGCGGTTCTTCATGAAA
>JBJTXG010000030.1:0-3576 GCA_046082125.1 Ferruginibacter sp.
CGGCAAACTCGCTGATTGGGCTAAATTGGAGGCCCTGGTTCAACATCAATTGGCAATCGGTCAATAAAAATTTCGATTACCCGGGAATCGACCACGATCGGCCGGTTTGGGTTTAGGGCGGTCTTCTGCTTCTTTGACGACCAATGGTTTTTTACCGAGTGCTATTTCATTGAGGTGATCGATGGCATCCTGCCCATCCTGACGCTCCTGCATTTCGACAAAACCGAAGCCTTTGCTTTTACCCGTTTCTTTATCCAAGGCTACTTTGGCTGACACGACGGGGCCGAATTTTTCAAAGATTTCTTCCAGTTCGGCATCATCCAGATCATACGGTAGTCCGGCAACAAATAACTTCATGTTTACTGATTTGATCTCCAAGATACATATCTGGCACCGTAGAACGAAATATTATTTACTTTAATTCTGGGAAATCATCAGGCGGAAAATACAATAAACCGGCCTGTATAGATGCCAATCTCTAGCGTGTAGGCGCCACTTCGCAAACCAACAAGCCGCAATCGTAATTCAGTCATTTCGTTTGGCATGGCACCAGTTCGTATGATCTGTCCGGATTCATTGCGAATATAATATCGGTCGTTTTCAAAATGACCGTTGTTTGGAACGGCCGTCAGGAAATCGTTTTCGGCAACCTGACTAGAATACCGGCACAGTTGTGATAAAGGTTGAATCATAATCGGGTGTTTAAAAGGGTTGGATTGTATCATCAGAAAGGAGATGGCCGTTTGCCTCTTCATAGGAAGGCAATGAGTATGCCAAAAAAATAAATCACCCGTAGTAACTATACTAAAATTGAAATCAGTTCGTTTATGATGCAGGTAGCGTCTTGGTGGTCCACTGGACCAAACTACCGTTGCTAACTTGTGAATCGATGCATATCGACACCGAAAAACTTGCAGCTTTTGCTGTGAGTTTTTTTGTTTTGACTACTTTCGCAAAAAAAAAGCTACATGGGTACAAAGATTACCATCAAAACAAGTAAAGGGGTCATGCATGCCGAATTATATGACGACGATGCACCTGGCACCGTTGCAAACTTCATAAAACTGATAAACGCCGGTTTTTATAACGGATTACGGTTTCATCGTGTTATTCCGGATTTTGTTGTGCAGGGAGGTTGCCCGGATGGCACAGGCGCCGGCGGACCAGGGTACAGCATTCCTTGCGAATTATCGGGGAAAAATCAATATCATGACAAAGGTGTTCTTTCAATGGCTCATCGTGGACCGAATACGGGGGGCTCTCAGTTTTTCATTTGCCTGAATCGTAGTAATACACAACATTTAGACCGAAAGCATACTTGTTTTGGTAAACTGACTGACGGGTTGGATGTGCTGGATTCGATACTTCAGGGCGACCAGATTGAATACATGCGGGTAGAGGAGGTCTCCTAATCATGCGTTGATAATTTGTTTCTCTACACAACCCGGAAGGCTTTAACTTAGCATCTGCCGAATGGCTGCATCACATGAACAGTTTTTCATTATTTCAGGATTATTTGTCAACCCGAAAAACAACCTGGTTGCTATTCTTTGCTTTTGGGGTGCTTATCTATTCCTTGTTCTATTTCTGGGTATATGGTTATACAGATTTTGAGATAATGATACAGGACAAGAGCCTTGAAACAAAAAAGCCACAATCGCCGACATTGTCAACGACCCTCATTTCGGATGATTCCGTCGTCCGGTGGGAAAAATTACCATCGACACAAGCATGGCATGAACGTGACGATGCGTTTGTGCAGATCGACTCGCTGCAACGGCAAATCAGCCTAATCAATATTGGCCTTTCCAAGACGCAAGATGCGACTACTCGAGATTCGACACTATGCGATCTGATACAATTATTTCAGGCAATCAGCATGCGCTATGAAAAAATTCGCCATCTGGAGCGCAGGCTATTGGTGCCTGCGTCAAGCGCCAAGAATAAGCAAACATCCACTGTAATTAGTAATGACTCGGATTTTGCGAATGAAAAGTTGACAGAACAAGATGTTCCATCCATCAACTTGATGAATGCCCGGTTTTCAGTATATGATGAAGATGATGAGCAGACAATTGATGCTGATGACGCCGAATACATTTCCGGTGCTATGCAACTGTCTGGAAATCGCAACGCCTTGCCCACCGGAAATATTTTTATATTGGTAAATAATCCAGATGGCGACTTAATGGAGGATAAAGAAGGAGACGCTGGAAAATTTGAGTTCAACGGAAAGAAAACAGACTATAGTTTCAAAATCAAAAACGTTACGTTAAGCGAATCGGGAGCCAAGGTGTCTTTTCGATTTCGGTCCCGTGATTTTGAAGACGGACAGTATACAGTAACGGTCTATGGATCAGGTCAATTATTGGGATCCTTTCATTTTTCACTGGACTGATCCGGCTGGAATCATCACATACCATGAAAGAAAAAAAGCTGCTTGAAGTCGGTGTTCAGGAACTTCGTAAACGAACAGCCGATTTGCAGACGTCTGAACTGATACAGCTGCTTTCTCGGCTGATGCGTTTCAAGCGAGAGAATAAGGAGTTGGTGGCCTATGAATTGTTTGTGCGTGACCAACCAGAAGTCTGGTTTTCCGAAATTAGGGAGTCATTCAACAGCGAGTTGGAAACTATGAACACCTCGCACCCGTATTTCATGAAAAAAACAATGCGAAAGCTCATTCGAAGGGCAAAAACGTATGCCCGGTATGCCGGAGATCCCGCCATCGAATCGGAGTTGTTTTGTGGATTACTAGAGGTCTTCAATGAGCATCATTTACACGTCCATCCATCCGATATAGTACGAAAAATATATTACGACACGTTTACGCGTCTGGAAAAGAATATATCCAAACTGCATGAAGACCTCCAATATGATTTTGAGCGTCGATTGGCGGACTTGTCTGGTCGTGATTGATTTCATACAGGGTTAGCTCATAATCAGTATTTTCGTGTTTTCGAACCGCTGATGGAAATCAAAACCATTGCTCAAATAAATCGAATCCATTTTATTGGAGTTGCTGGCGTGGGTATGAGTGCCCTGGCTCAATACATGAACGACCTGGGGTGTGTGGTATCTGGTAGCGACCGGTATTTTGTTCCCGATCAAAAAAATGAAACAAGGCTACGGCTGGAAGAGGAGGGCATAACTTGTTTTCTCCAGGATGGATCCGGTGTGCATGAAGGGTTGGATGTGGTGATCACCTCTACCGCCATTGAAAATACCGTGCCTGAAGTGATGAAGGCAAAGTCATTGAATATTCCGATCATCCGACGGAGTGCTTTATTGGCGCTGATAGTTAACAGTCGTAAAACCATTGCCATAGCTGGAACATCGGGTAAAAGCACCACCAGTGGTATGTTGTTTGAAATTATGCAACAGGCTGGAATGGATCCCGGAATTATCAGTGGCGCCGGGTTGGTTCGTCTCATACGTCAAGGTAAAATCGGCAATGCGCATGTGGGTGCCGGCGAATGGCTCATCATCGAAGCGGATGAAAGCGATGGTTCGATTGTTCAATATCATCCGGAAATCGGGGTGTTGCTGAATATCGATAAAGACCATCAGGAAGTA
>JBJTXG010000031.1:0-2383 GCA_046082125.1 Ferruginibacter sp.
CCTTTATTGTAAGCGATTACGACGAATCAATTAATGAACATGAAGGCAATGAAACATAAAACGAGTGCTTACCCCACGATCTTAAAAACGACGGTTAACTGAAGTGTAATCGCGGTTGCCAAACAACACATCCAGCCATACCACCAACCATTCGAAACGCCAGACTTACGAACGGCAAGGGCATATACCGGAATCATGACCGCTACCGAAGCAAGAAGCGAACCCAGAAAAAAGCCGGGGCTATCAGCTATATTGAAAAAGGAAAATAAACAGTACGGTAGTAAAATCAATGAGCCTACATGACATACAAAACCAATCTCGCGGATGAATACAGCCGCCTTATCCGATAACAGAAAAAAAGCGAACAGTATCTGTAACGCCCACTTGCCGCCGGCTATGGCTGTAGATAAAAGCATTTGTTGGTCGCTGATATATACAGGCGATGTCCAAACAAACCATGCCGTTAAAAGGGTAGAAGACAGGAAATGCAAAAAAGCCATCGCGTAGTTGGATTTCATTCGATCGATATTTTAATCAGACAATAATTCGTTTTTTCGCTGTTCAGCTAGCCAATCAGTTCCGAAACTTAATTTTTTGGCTGTCGGACTTTTCAATGAAATAATCCGCCAAAATGGACAAAGGGATGCTATTTTCTTGCCCGCCTGCCACTCCTCATAGGCAGCCTCCGCCGCAATCCGGATAAATATACCGGCCGTGATGGGACAGGTTTTATCGGCATGGTAGGTAACGGCCAAATCTTTGCGCATTTGTTGAATTGTCGTTTGTGTTCCGTTGGGTATATGTCGAATATATTCATCAACAATACGCGGAGTAGGCACCAACATACGTTCACCCGGTTGTATATCAGCAAAGGCATGCTGTAGCTGCTCAACGTGATGTGTTTTTGCAGCATCTCTTTTTTCTACCCACGATTTGCGTTTATAAGCAGCCATCAGGACGATTTACAATCCGAAAGATAATAAAAGAAGATGGACATAGAACGAACGAGAAACCATTCAGGACGATTGTATGGTTCGAAATGTCAAATTAATCCGAGGCTCCTGAACCCTTGTCATCTTTGGTAAGGCATGTAACCAATGACGCTGAATCTCTCCATGCATGAGGAGTAAACTACCATGCTCGAGTATTAAAGCCACTTTGTGATCAATTCGCCGATGTTTGAATACAAACCGGCGGGCTGCGCCAAAACTGACGGATGCAATAGCGCCATTGGGTAATAACTCCTTTTCATTATCGCTGTGCCACGACATGCTCTCTTGTCCGCTCGCGTAGAAATTTAACAAGCAACTGTTGTACGTATGGCCGGTTTGCGATTCAATGATTTGCCGAATATTGATTAAACATTGATTCCATGGAGTCGGCTGCTTACAAATGCCGGCATACGTGTATTGTAGGCCGAAATCACCAAACCAGGCCACTTTCCGGGTAAGAAGGCGTTCTTTGCCAAACATCACAACCCGATCCTGTTCCCAGGGAATATCGTTTAGTAATGTATTGAATAGTGAGACAGCAACTTGGTTTGAAAAAACAGGCCCATAATAAAACAAGGTGCCGTCAAAGGGCAGTAAATTAGTTGGTTCTATGGTTGGGTTAAACGTCAACGCTTGTTTAAACGATCAACAACAAAAAAACGTTCAAATGGTTTTACTTTGTAAGACGACCGTATGTAAAATGGAAACCTTCGGATAAATGCCACTGGTCGTGAAGTGGAAAAAAACGTACCATGATAACCAGAATCAATATTTGGCTGTTTTTGCTCTTGGCTGGCACCACGGGATTTGGACAACTTCCATCATTCATCCAACAAGCCGGTGTTCAAGCCAATACGTTTAAACCAGACACTATCTATTACCCGTTTTACCATGGAGCACAAATGATTGAGATCGATTATGCCAATGCCTGGATACGTGACGTGGATTATCATGAAGGCACACAACCCCGAGCGTTGCGATGGTGCGATCTGATTCCGAAACCCCCGCCCAATATCTATTTGATGCGAGACAGCACCGGACATATATTCAGGGCTTTTAACACAGCGACTTCCCTCAAAGACCTCGAAAAAAATCTGATTGATGTTCGTTCATCTAAAAAGATACAGGTAACACATCAACAGCGTTTTATTTTAAATAGAAGGTATGCTCATGAATTAACTCCCTGGAAATTTAGAGGTCATTATTTGGTGCATACTGTTAATCCGGATCATGAAGCCTCCATCAACAACAATACGGGAAAAAAAACCGGTATGATCGATTCACTTGGCCATATCGTATTTCCAATCATCTATGAATTCGTCGATGAAGCCGGGGATAATTTCTTAGTAAAAAAAGATCGGAGTTTTGGAATCATCTCCAAAGAAAGTAAG
>JBJTXG010000032.1:0-6006 GCA_046082125.1 Ferruginibacter sp.
ACCTGGATGATTGCAGCACACGCTACATTGATCCAGCAGCCTTTGCCGCTAATGGTTTTACAGGTGTGAAACTCGCCAATGCCCTGCTGGCCAACGACCGGCAAATCGATAAAGTAACCGGACCGGGCGGTAAACGCGGAAGTCCAACCGAAAACGATGCCTTTTTCTCATTCAATCTCAAAATCAGCATGATTCTGGGTCGCGAGGTCATTCGATAAAAAGCATTCAAAACGCATTCTACAAAAAAACCGCCTTGTCGGCGGTTTTTGCATTCTTACAAGTATTTCCGGATTTCCTCCACCAATTCGCCCTGCGAGATAGGCGTACCCATGATTTTATTATAGGGCTTGGCATCAATGAGGTATTGATCCCGAAGAATTCGAACCAGTTGTCCATTATTGATTTCAGGCACTAACACCGTATCGAATTGTTTTAAGATTATGTCGAGATTTCGCGGGAATGGCCGAACATAACGGAGATGCACATGCGAAACAGCGTGCCCCTCTTCCAACAGCTGTAAACAGGCGCTTTTGATCGACCCGTGTGTACTTCCCCATCCAACGATAAGTACACGACCCCGATCCGGTCCGCATTCTATCTTTTGTTCCGGAATATGATGGGCGATCAAATCAACCTTAGCCTGCCGGAGCTTCACCATCTGTTGGTGATTGGCCGGATCATAACTGATATTTCCGGTGATATCTTGCTTTTCCAATCCGCCAATTCGGTGCTCCAGGTTCGGCGTGCCGGGAACCACCCAGGGCCGAGCCAGTTTCTCATCGCGGGCATACGGTCTGAAAACGGTTTCCTCCTCAGAAAGCTGCAACTTGAAACCAGGGTTGATTTGGGGCAGGTCGACTGTTTGAGGAAATCGCCAAGGTTCGGCACCATTGGCAATATACCCATCACTCAACAATACCACGGGTGTCATGTGTTCAATCGATATCCGCACCGCCTCGAAAGCCATGTGAAAACAGTCAGATGGTGTAGCTGCCGCCAATACGGGTAATGGGCATTCTCCATTTCGACCATAATAGGCCTGTAACAAATCACTCTGTTCTGTTTTGGTGGGGAGTCCTGTACTTGGTCCTCCTCGCTGGATATTACAAATGACTAGTGGAATCTCCAGCATCACCGCCAAACCGATCGCCTCGGTTTTTAGTGCCATACCCGGTCCGGACGTTGTTGTCACACCAATCGCTCCGCCATAACTGGCACCAATAGCCGACGTGATGGCCGCAATTTCATCTTCCGCCTGAAATGTTTTTACTCCGAATGCTTTATGACGACTCAGTTCATGTAAGATATCGGAAGCCGGTGTAATAGGGTAAGATCCCAAAAACAATGAAAGTCCGGATTGATGCGAAGCCGCGATTAACCCATACGCCAAGGCCTGATTACCCATGATAGACCGATATATTCCGGCCGGCATACGCGCCTTCCCAACTTCATAGCGAGTGGTGAACATTTCCACCGTATCAGCATAATGATATCCGGCTTGCAATGAGCGAATATTACTTTCCAAGATTTCGGGGCGTTTAGAAAACTTATCGGTCAGGAATTGGATTGTGTTCTCCATATCCCGATTATACATCCAATACAAAAAGCCGAGAACAAACATGTTTTTGGCCCGGTCTTTCTCTTTGGTACCCAGCGTAAAGGCCTTCAGTGCTTCACGGGTCATCTTGGTCACGTCCATCCGAATCACCTCAAAACCCTGCAAGCTATCATCCTCTAACGGATTTACACCATCCGGATAATTGGCAAGTCGCAAATTTTTGGCATCGAACCCATCGGTATTGGCTATGATTTTCCCGCCACGTTTCAAGGAAGATAAATTGACTTTCAGCGCTGCTGCGTTCATTACCACCAATACATCACAGGCATCACCGGGGGTATACACTGGATTGCTGCTGAACCGTAATTGAAATCCGCTTACACCGGGCAACGTGCCGATGGGGGCACGTATTTCAGCCGGGAAATCGGGGAAGGTTGCCAGATCCAATCCACGCAAGGCCGAGTTGGTGGTGAATTGGGAACCGGTCAGCTGCATACCGTCACCGCTGTCACCGGCAAATTTGATTACCACATCCTGAACGATTTCTGGCACCGATTTCATATGCAAGGTTGATAGGTTTCAAAATTACTGAATTCAGCGTGCCCGAGCCTGAAAAAAACATCTAGAAAGCGTGGTTTGCTCCATTTTAGTAAGTAGGTTTGTAGATATGAATACGTTGCAGGATCTCACCGACTACCTGTCGCCCGTTGAACCCTTATACCTCAATGAAGATCTCGAGTTTAATGATGGCCAGTATGGAAAACACATACAGGTTTTTGAAACCGACTTTCCGGACCTGTCTGCGGTCGATCTCGTCTTGCTGGGTGTAGGCGACGTACGTGGTGCTCATCCGTTGGCCGGACCAAGCAACGGTCCTGACTTAGTGCGACAAGCCTTCTATCGCATGCATTGCTGGCATGAAGAAATCCGGATAGCCGATATCGGCAACATCAAAGAAGGAGCTACCCTGACCGAACTGATACAGGCAGGCAAGACCGCCCTAATCATCGGCGGCTCACATGACCTGACATTAGGGCAATACGAAACGCACAAAGCGCTTCAACAAGTAGTGGAAGCCGTATGCGTGGATGCTTTCATTGATTTGAAAGGAGACAGCGTCCGCCGAGACGAAAACTTCTTGATGGACATGCTTACCGGAGAGCCCAACTATATCCGCCACTACAGTCATGTTGGCTTTCAAAGTTACCTGGTTCATCCTCGTTTGTTGGAAACACTCGACAAGCTCCGTTTCGATTGTTATCGAGTTGGTAAAGTGCGCGAAAACCCGGAAGAAATGGAACCGGTCATCCGCAGTGCAGACATACTCAGCTTTGATATTCAAGCCATTCAACATGGTTTTGCTCCGGCCCATCAGGCCAGTCCAAACGGCTTTACCGGCGAAGAAGCCTGTTTGATCAGTCAATATGCCGGACTCAGCAGTTCGCTCAAATCCTTTGGCATTTATGGATATCAGCCCGAACATGATACGGAAGGCATAACCGCACAACAGGTCGCACAAATGATCTGGTACTTTATCGAAGGTCTGTACCGAAAAAAAATGGAAGCGCCTTTTGAAGAAACACAATCATTCAACGAATACCACACCTTACTCGCAGAGGTGGATACACGCTTCCTACAGAGCAAACGAACTGGACGCTGGTGGATGCAAATGCCCGACGGCCAGCTGGTGCCCTGCAGTGAAACTGACTATCAAAAAGCCGGCAACAATGATATTCCGGAGCGGTGGCTGCGCATTCAGGAAAGACGTTAGATATTCATGCTCATGAGGTACCTTCCCACCCATCTCATACTTTTCTTGTGTCCATTTTTTTTACAGGCACAGCTCTCCCAAATGGCTAATCAACACCTGATCAACCAACCGGTGTTACAGAAAGGACATATCGGTATCAGCCTCTATGATCTCGATAGTCAAACGTACCTATACCATCATCAGGCCGACCATTATTTCACTCCGGCGAGTACAACCAAACTCATCAGTATGTATGCGGGAATGAAATGCCTGCCTGATAGTCTACCCGGCATTCGGTATATCGAAACAGCCGACACGATTTTTCTTTTTCCAACCGGTGATCCTACTTTTTTGCGCAACGACTTCGGCCAGCATCCGGTGTTGACGTTTTTCAAAAAGCAGGCCCATAAGCAACTTCATTTCATTGGAATGGATTTGTTCTCAGATACCTACGGAAAGGGTTGGTCTTGGGACGACCAGTATGAGTCGTACATGCCCGAACTCAGTGCTTTCCCGATACGGGGGAACGTAGCTTCAGTCTCTATTATTCGGGATCGTGGACAAATCATTACTCGAACAGACCCCAATCTCTCGGATGCCGTTTTTGTAGAAGACGTGGATGCAACCGGCGAGTATGTCCACCGCCTGATGTTTCAAAACCGATTTCTGTATAGCCTGAAAAAAAACAGTAACAAACTGACGGTCGAAACACCGTACCATCCTGGCAGGTTATCTGACATAACCATCCTGCTGAACCATCATATTCCGGAATGCAATGGCCGATTCTCGGCTGGTAAACCCGAAAAAAACACAGCTTCGACTATACCGTCCACTGTTTTCAGTCAGCCGACCGATACGATGCTGAAGCGGATGATGTACGAAAGTGATAATTTCTTGGCCGAGCAAACACTGCTTATGGCCGGGGCTACGTTACTGAAAGATACCCTACATACCGCCAAGGCGATTACACAAATTCAAAAGAAATTATTGCCTGGCCTATCGGCCGGTTCTCAGTGGATAGATGGCAGCGGCCTCAGCCGGCATAATCTTTTTACACCCAACGACTTTGTGTACGTACTGCGATCCATGTATACCGGCTTTTCGTGGAAACGAATCCAACAGATTTTGCCCACCGGAGGTAAAGGAACACTTAAAAACCTTTACCAGGCTCACAGTGGCTTCATTTATGCAAAAACCGGCTCGATGAGTCATGTTGTTTCTTTGTGCGGATACCTCATCACCAAAAAAAATAAACGTATTGCGTTTTCAATTATCGCTAATCAATTTCCGGGCACTGCCCAACCGGTGAGAAAAGCCATTGAAACTTTCTTAATCGCCGTCAGAAACGCCTATTGAAATACAAATCGCAGACCCGATCCCTCCAGCTATCGTTTCGTTATTATTTTGCCAACGTGATATACGCCGTTGGGATTCCCCATACGCTGTATGAGAAGGTTACAGAAACAACTTCAAAACCCTCAGCCGATTTTTGTGCTAAAGTGGCCTCCACTTTTTTGATGAGTTGTTTTGTTGACCACATGGATGACTCCGTAATGATTGTAAATGTCTTCATCGTTGTATTTAATTGATACTATAAAATTATTGTCCGGACGCTGGTAAAACATAATCGGTTACTATAGGTTTCCCACTCGGACTGACCATCGGCTGCGAACAGGTAAATAAGGCGTTGATCATCGACTCCATTTCGTTCAACGATAATACCATGCCGGTTTTCAAGGCATGCTGGACACTCAATACCCGAACTATTTTTTCACGAGACTCCAATTTTAATGCCGCGGATACATTTTTAAATTGTTCCAGTATCGACTCGATGGCTTCTTTTTCTGAACCGATGTCCACATCAGCCGGTGTTCCCTGTACAATGAAAGTGGTCTTTCCGAAGGGCTCTAGCTGATAACCCAGTTCGCGCAGGTCGTCGAGTAATGCATGCATCAGTACCGCATCTGAGGTCGATAGTTCAATGGTTGCCGGAAAAAGACTTTGTTGAGTGGCTACCGGTCTTCCCTCCATCGCCAACAGATAGCGTTCGTACAAAATTCGCTCATGGGCCCGCTGTTGATGGATCAGGCGAAAGCCTCCCGTTGTTTCAGTCAGAATATAGGTTTGATGTAACTGGGCCAACGGTTTGGGAGTTGCCGGCTGGTTATCAAATAAAGGCGTTGACCTGATTTCATGCTGATCCGGCAATCCATCAGTCTGTTCATACAGGGATTTCCAGTGTTTCAGATCCGCAGGCCGGTCGATCATATGTGCCTGGTTCTTCTGCCGGAATGTCTGATACAAACTGGAATGCGCCGTCATATCCTGCTGCATATCCGAAGCCGGTCGCTGTACCGCATCCAGTTGTTGAATAGATGGATCCAGCTCGAAATCAAGTGTTGGAGTAATGCTGAATTGTGCCAGCGCATGTTTGACGGCGGACTGCACAAACGCATATACAATTTTGTCATCTTCAAACTTGATTTCCTGTTTGGTGGGATGGACATTGATATCCAACCGGGCCGGATCAAGCTCAATGAACAACGCATACATAGGCACCGTGTCTTTGGGCAGAAGGGCATCATAGGCCTTTACGATGGCATGATGCAGGTACGGGCTCCGAATGAATCGTTGATTGACGAAAATATATTGATCACCCCTGGTTTTCTTAGCCGTTTCGGGCTTGCCCACAAAACCG
>JBJTXG010000033.1:0-5083 GCA_046082125.1 Ferruginibacter sp.
GTTGTTCGACGCCTGTAAAGGCTCAAGTGTATCTTGATAGAGCGTGATGTAGTCTATTGTCAATCCAGCTTGAGTGACTTGGTTTTCAGCATTTTCCAACAATTTCGCCGTTGGTGTTTTGTCAAAAGCATCCTTCATATACATCAGAGCAGCATAAATGACGGTAGCCCGTTTCTGTTGCCCTTCATTCAGCCTTCGGTTTCGGCTGCTCATTGCTAATCCGTTGCGCTCCCGGATGGTTGGCTGAATCTCAATCCTAACAGGTATTGATTCCAGTTCAATCAATCGTTGTATGACCATGCATTGCTGATAATCTTTCTCGCCCAAAAAAAGTCGGTCGCTGGGAATGATGCTTAACAACCGATGAACAACCATGCACACCCCCTGATAATGTCCTGGTCGATGGGCGCCTTCCATGATCGTGTCCAGAAAGCCGAGGTCGTATTTTTGGGTCGGAATACCGTTGGGATACATTTCGGTTTCCTCGGGCAGGAAGAGTAAATCACAACCGGCTGCCTCCAGCATCTGAATATCTTGCTCTAGACTAACCGGGTATTGCTGGTAATCACTCGGATTATTGAACTGTGTGGGGTTGATGAAAATACTGCAAACGGTTAAGCTGCATTGGCGTTTGCTGGCTTCAATGAGGGAAAGATGGCCGGCATGCAGCGCGCCCATGGTAGGACAGAAGCCGATACTCGCTTGCTGCTGTTTTTGTTCGAGTAAAAAGTGGCGGATATCCTCCGCTTTTTTGAGTATAACCATGGGTTTGTCCGTTTTACTAAACACCAAAGAAACCTAAAAATTGGTAAATTATCAGTAATTTCGCAACCCGGCCCCAATCATTAAACGGGTTTCTGATGTCTACAAAAAAACGAATTCTGTTCATTGCCAACGAGATTTCTCCATACTTGGAAATCACCGAATTTGCTGAAATCGTCAACAAGCTAGCCATTTTGTCCAACGACAATCAATTTGAAGTGCGGTGTATCATGCCGCGTTTTGGAGTGATCAACGAACGCAGACATCGGTTGCATGAGGTGGTTCGCCTCTCTGGAATTAATGTTACCGTTGGAAACGACGATTACCCATTGGTCATCAAAGTGGCCTCTCTGCCGAATGCCCGTCTTCAGGTCTATTTTCTCGATAACGAAGATTTTTTCAAGCGCAAGCAGATTTTTCATGATGAGAACGACAAATGGTTTGATGACAATGCCCTGCGTACGGTCCTGTTCTGTAAAGGAGCGTTGGAAACCGTGAAAAAATTTGGTTGGCCGCCCGATCTTATTCATTGCAGCGGATGGATGACCGGACTCATACCCATGTTCATCCGTACCATGTATAAAAAAGAACCGATCTTTCATAACAGTAAGGTCGTGTTCACTATAGGCCAAAACTCCTTCAAAGAAAAACTAGGCGCCTCGTTTTCAAAACTTATACAGATACACGACAATATCACCGCCAAGGAAATCGAGCCATACAAAGAGGGAACCAACGCATCCATGTTTCGCGGTGGTGCTATGTTCGCGGATGCAATCACTTTTGGTGCCCCGAACGTCGATAAAAAATTACTCGACGAATTTTCAAAAGTAAAAGGGAAAAAAGTCCTGCACTACTCGGAAGAGTCCGATTTAACCGATTACATGCAACTTTTCAAAGACCTCGCATCCTAATCCATACCGGCATGAATCAAAACGTCAACCGACTTTTTTTTGCGTTGCTGATTGTTTTTTCCTGGGCATACACCTCTTGCACCAAGTTGGATACATCTTCCATCGGTGGTGATGTGGTACCCGAGGTTGACAATATCAATACATTTGCCGATACACTGGATATTCTGACCTCACAAGGGGCGTTTGAAGGCCCTTACCGTGATTCGACCAAGCTTGGATACACGGAAGAATATGTGATTGGCAAGGTGAACGACCCGCTGATGGGCACTACAGAAGGTAAACTTTTTTTACAGTTCAAACCACCGTTCTACCCTTATTATATCGGTAAGATTCCGAAGGACACCATCGTGCAGGCCGACTCCGTGGTGCTGTGTTTGAGCTACAAATCTTTTTGGGGCGATAGCACCCAGCCGCTGACTATGCAGGTATATGAAGTGTCGGAAGACGCCCACGGAGAATGGGACTCCGTATTTACATACCGCACAATCAATTATCAGCCGATCCTAAACGGACCTATCAGCGATCCCAAAACAATTGATCTGCGCCAAATGGGTGCATTTACCAAAATCGGTAAATCCGATTCTGCTAATTTTCAGATAAGAATTAAACTATCTAATACGTTCCGCGACGCCTTATTCCGTTGTGATACCAACACGAACCGGTCTTTCAAAGCCGATTCACTTTTTCGGTTGTTCAATAATGGGTTGGCTGTTCTCACGCAAAGTGGCAACGCGCTAGTGTATGTCAATCTGCTCGAATCCAAAACACGACTGGAACTGCATTACAAAAAGAAAAACGGAGGCGCCGTTGATACCGTCTATTCCAGTTTTTATTTTAACTCCGGGTTGCTCGGCGAAACCATCCGTCGCTCGTCGGTGGCCAACAAGGTTACCCGCAACCGACTGCCACCCCCGGGGGGCAGCCAGGAACTTTTTTTGCAAACAACACCGGGCACCTTTGCCACGCTCGATATCCCCGAACTGACGACGCTTAGCAACCGGGTGATTCACCGGGCCGAACTGCAAATTCAGCAAATACCTGATCCAGTCCTTGATCCGGTCTTTTCGGAAAGTCCCTATTTATACCTCGACCTCGTAGACTCCGGAACCAATAAATGGAAACCGCTTTACTATGACCTGAATCCGGTTGTATCCTATGACCCGGATTTTAAAACAGCCGGTCTGCCGTATTTCCCGTTGAACGGAGAAGTTGATCTGAATTACTTTGGTGGTTACCTGCGCAAGCGCATCACAAACGGATCATCACAGTCCTATTATACAATCAATATCACCCGGTACGTACAGAAAGTGGTTAACCGCCAATTGCAGCCGTATAAAATGAGGCTCTTCCCGGCACACAGTTTTACGTATCCGCAGTATAGTCCAACCCTGATCCCATACCGGAACCCCATCGCCTTTGGCAGGGTGCGGGTAGGGGGTGGCGCCAATCCAAATCCCAACTACCGGATGCGTCTTCGGATCGTATATTCTAACATCAAATAAGTCGATACCTCCGTTGCTTTTTTTTCGGTTTTTTCAATACATCAACATCGTATCTTTGCCCGCACAAAAACGAATGTTGTATGCCATATCTTTTTACATCTGAGTCCGTAAGTGAAGGACATCCCGACAAAGTGGCCGACCAAATCAGTGATGCACTGATTGATCATTTTCTGGCCTTCGATCCAACCAGTAAAGTAGCTTGCGAAACCCTGGTAACCACCGGACAAGTGGTACTGGCCGGTGAAGTGAAAAGCAAGGCTTATCTGGACGTACAGGAAATTGCCCGTTCGGTCATCCGTAAAATCGGATATACCAAAAGTGAATACATGTTTGAAGCAAACTCCTGTGGTATCTTGTCGGCCATTCATGAGCAATCCAGCGATATCAATCAAGGGGTTGTTCGTAAAAAGAAAGAAGACCAAGGTGCCGGTGACCAGGGTATGATGTTTGGGTATGCCACCAATGAAACCGACGACTACATGCCACTCGCACTGAACCTGGCCCATAAACTGCTCGAAGAGCTGGCTGTTATTCGTCGCGAGAACAAACAAATGAAATACCTGCGTCCGGATGCAAAAAGTCAGGTGACGCTTGAATATGATGATCATAACAAACCGGTACGAATAGACGCTATCGTCATATCAACCCAGCATGATGATTTCGCTAAAGACGATGTAATGCTGGCGCGGATCAAGAAGGATATGATCAACATCCTGATCCCGCGTGTGAAAGCCAAGTATCCGAAATATGCCCATCTGTTCAATAACAAAATCAAATATCACATCAACCCAACCGGTAAATTCGTTATCGGAGGTCCGCATGGTGATACGGGTCTTACCGGCCGTAAAATCATTGTCGATACTTATGGTGGAAAAGGAGCGCATGGCGGCGGGGCATTCAGCGGAAAAGATCCCAGCAAAGTAGATCGTTCGGCAGCTTACGCCACACGGCATATCGCCAAAAACCTGGTTGCGGCCGGTTTGTGCGACGAAGTGCTGGTGCAGGTATCTTATGCCATCGGGGTAGCTCAGCCAACAAGCATCAACGTTACGACCTATGGTACTGCCAAAGTCAACTTGACGGATGGTCAGATATCCGATGTGATTATGGGTATGAAATGTTTTGATATGCGTCCGTACTTCATCGAACAGCGACTGAAGTTACGCAATCCCATGTACAGCGAAACAGCATCCTATGGCCATATGGGTCGCCCGCATCAAATCGTGGATAAAGTATTCATCGCTCCCGATGGTAAAAAAATCACTAAAAAAGTGGAACTGTTTACCTGGGAAAAACTCGATGCCGTTAAAGAGGTTAAAAAAGCCTTCAAGCTTAAATAAGCAACTGCAAATAACTTGTCAAACCACCGGAATCCACCGGTGGTTTTTTATTGTGTCATAAGCCGTTGCAATCGGTTATTTTTGTAGGGTGAAATCATTTCGTCACCGGCAACATCGCCCCAAAAAAAATACCTTGATCTGCGGCAGGGAAGCCGTCATTCAGGCCTTGCAGGAAGGTCCGGTGCTGGACCGCATCTATGTACAGCAAAACAGTACGGGACCCTTGCTCGACGATATTCGGCGACTGGCACAGGAGCGACTCGTGCCCATCTTCAAAGTGCCGGTGGAGAAACTGAACAGTTTCAATGTGTTCAATCATGAAGGTTGTATTGCACAGAAGTCAACCATTCTCTATCAGGATTTGCAACAGATTATTTCATTCACCATAGAAAACGGCGAAACGCCGTTGATGCTGGTATTGGATGGTATTACGGATATTCGAAACATCGGCGCGATGGCCCGCTCTGCCTACAGCTTTGGCGCGCACGCTATCATCATACCCGAAAAAGGCGTTGGGGCGTTGAATGAGGATGCCATGCTTACGTCTGCCGGCGCCCTGGAGAAATTA
>JBJTXG010000034.1:0-3827 GCA_046082125.1 Ferruginibacter sp.
AACTGGGTTACTATATGAGTACACGCACGATCGAAATAGCACCATTGGCGTATATGCGCGGTCGAACGCTGGACAACGCGTTTATCATACTGGATGAGGCTCAAAATGCCAATGACCTGCAGCTGAAAATGTTTCTGACCCGGATCGGACCGAATGCCAAAGCCATCATAACCGGCGACCCCACTCAGATTGATCTTCCTAAAAATCAACAAAGTGGTTTATTTAAAGCCACCCGTGTGCTGCGCAATATCCCGGGCATCTCATACATTGAATTGGATGAAGAAGATGTGGTTCGTCATCGATTGGTGAAATCCATCATCAAGGCCTACAATCAGGAAGATGAGCGTGTTACCCGAGAAAAAAACAGCCACTGACCATAGCTCGGGGTTCATTTTTCGAGATCATTCGTACAGAAAGTCCATTTTCGATTTTCGAAGCGCCAACCACAACCGACCAATCGAGTTGGACGTTACCTTTGTTGTACTATGAATTGCACGCACACGCTGATAGTCCGATTTTTATCCGGCAGCCAACTGACAACCCTGTTGTTGCTGATGACTGTCTTTTACTTGAGCGCTTGCAACGATTCCACCAAGTCCGCGCCAACCACCGCCTTGGAAACAGCCAATACATTTATTCGTGATTACCTCTCCGGCAACAAAAAGGAAGCCCTCAACTGGATTTCAAAACAGGATGCAACAAGTTTGTCTGTGCTAGATTCACTGATTACTAAACTCAATACGCTTGACGCACGTAGTCAACGCAATCTACAAAACACGCCCGTTACCATTCTTTCGGTCAACGATCAGCGAAACGGCGATGTACTCATTCGGTATTTAGATCCCATATACAGCAGCGAACGACTCCTCCAACTTCAGAAAAAGAACGGTCAGTGGATAGTTCGCTTTGATCCCTGAATAATATCAGCCAAATATGAATAGCCATATTCTCATTGCCGGTTTAGGTGGTTTTATTGGTACGGTCATCCGGGCGTCAATCAGTGAATCATTCCCCATACGACAGCCTTTCTGGATCACCATGAGCATCAATATCCTGGGCAGTCTGATCCTAGGATTGTGTATCGGTTATTTGGAATCCAACCCGGCCGATGCAAAATGGAAAGCGTTTTTAACCATGGGTATTTGCGGCGGATTCACCACCTTTTCTGCTTTCAGTATGGAGAATGTTCAATTACTCCGAAACGGCGAAATCATACCTGCTATCATCTATATTGGATCGAGTGTGCTGTTTGGCATAACAGCAGCCTGGTTCGGATATAAACTAACCCTCTAACCCCTTTTTTATGAATGTACTTCACCCCTGGCATGGAGTGCCTCCCGGATCAGACGCACCCGATACTGTCACCTGCATCATTGAGATTCCAAAAGGCAGCCGATGCAAATACGAACTCGATAAATCATCCGGTTTGCTGAAACTGGACCGTATCATTCACTCGTCTTTTCATTATCCAACCAATTATGGGTTCATACCGCAAACACTTGGTGAAGACGGAGACCCGTTGGACATTCTGGTAATCACCAACGAATCGGTACAGGCCCTTTGCCTGACCCAGGCCATTGTTATCGGGAATATGCAGATGATTGACAACGGAGAGAAAGACGATAAAATCATTGCCGTGGCTGCCGGCGATCCGGAGTATCGGCACATTCGGGATATCGATGAGTTGCCCGACCACTCGCTGTCGATGCTGCGTCATTTTTTCGAACAATACAAAACACTCGAAAATAAAAAAGTGGTGATCGATGCCTTTCAGCCCAGGCAGGAAGCTTATGCGGTCATCAACGACTGTATTTCCCGTTATCAGCAAACCTATTTGGTGTGAATTTGAAAAAAAATCATATGGATGCAACTACGATCGTTTTATTGATTGGCATCGGTCTATGTGCCGGCATTCTAGGAAGCTTGGTTGGCGTTGGCGGTGGGATTGTGATTGTGCCGGCGCTGATGTTTTTTTTAGGCCTCTCGCAACTGCATGCACAAGGCATCTCCCTGGCCCTGATCATGTTGCCGGTTGGCTTTTTAGGAGTATGGCAATATCATCAAAAAGGCTATGTGGATATGCGATTGGTGGGTCTCATTGCCGTTGGATTTATTGCCGGTAGCTGGATTGGCAGCAAGATTGCCATGCAGATTCCGGTACATGTTTTGAAAAAACTGTTTGCCGTTTTACTCAGCGTAGTTGCCTTGAAACTCTTTCTGGAAAAAAAACCAATATCTACCCATACACCTGTCAATCATCCAAAGCAAACAGCCACCAATCAGCCTTGAATTTTGTGTGGAAAAGCGACTAGTTTGCACCTAGCTTGTACATCAAAAGCCGGATTAATTCATGGAACCCCGCGATGAGGAACTGCTGCATGCTTTTTATACGGACGGAGATATCCGGCACTTAGGTGATTTACTCAATCAATACAGCCTGCTCCTATTGGGTTTTTGCATGAAATACCTGAAAAGTCGGGAAGAAGCCCGGGATGCGGTACAGCAAATTTTTCTGAAAGTCATAGAAGATCTACCCAAAACACAGGTACGGCATTTTCGCGGCTGGCTCTATACGGTAGCCAGAAATCAATGCCTGATGACGTTGCGAAAAAAAGGACACCCGATATCCATTGAAACAACCGCCGTTGAACCGGAAGCTGTCAACACTGACTGGACAGCCCTTCTTGAAAAAGAACGGACACTGAACCGCCTGGAAGACGCCCTAGCATCGCTTAAACCGGAACAAAAACAATGCATTGAGCTGTTTTACCTGCAGCAACAATCGTATCAGGCTATTGCCACAAAAACCACTTTCAGCCTGTTGCAGGTGAAAAGCCATATTCAAAACGGAAAACGGAATCTGAAACTATTTATGGAAGCACAACATAACCGTCATGAGCAGTCCTGATCAATCACCAAAAAACACGCAAGAGCAAGCATGGCTGAACTACCTGCAAGAACAGGAAGAGGTAGCCGGGCAGAACCGTTTCGAACGTACATGGCTGGATGATCCGCTGGGTATGGATGCACTGGACGGCTTGCACATGCTGGATCCGCATGCGGTTCAGGAAGACAACCGCCTGATTCAGCACCAACTCAATGCCCTGATTCAAAAGAAAAAGAAAGCCAAGCGAAAGAATGAAAGTCAGCTAATGCCATTCTGGATTATTGGAGCTGTACTTCTCGTATTGCTCTTGATTTTGTTAGCCTGGTTGGTACTCAGCGGTTTTTAAATCGATGCCTATTTTTTTCGGAAGAAGATCCGGATCGGCACACCGGTAAACTGAAAACGGGTTCTCAACTGGTTTTCCAGGTAATTGCGATAAGGTGGTTTGATATCGTCGGGAAAATTGGTAAAAAACGCGAAGCTGGGTGTTTGGGTAGGCAATTGGGTAACGTATTTTATTTTGATGGCATGCCCGCGAACCACCGGCGGATGATATTGTTCGACCGCTTTCAGCATCGTGTCATTCAATTGCGAGGTAGGGATTTTCTGATGACGATTATCGTATACTTTCAAGCCTTCTTCAATGCTGCGGAAAATGCGTTGTTTTTCTTTGGCAGAAATGAAAATGATGGGCACGTCATTGAACGGAGCGAGTCGGTTGCGCAATTCTTTTTCGTAATCACGGGCTGTGTTCGTTGATTTTTCCACCAGATCCCATTTGTTCACTAATACGACCATTCCTTTACCTTTCCGGACGGCTAACGAGTAGATGGCCAGATCCTGTGCGGTGATTCCTTTCTCCGCATCAAGCAACAATAAGCACACATCGGCTTCGTCCATGGCCCGGATGGCCCGAATCACTGAATAAAATTCCAGATCC
>JBJTXG010000035.1:0-8708 GCA_046082125.1 Ferruginibacter sp.
TTTGATTTGAAAAAACACCTGGAAGTCATTGTGCTCGGTATCATTTTCGTAACCACCGCACCGGTGATTATTAAAATGTTTTTTGGTAAAGAACAATCCGATACCTCGCAAACCGGATAAGCAACTAGTCGTACTAATGTGATTTTATGCAGTCTTTTATGTCGATTGAAAATAGGGCTGTCTATTGATTTCAACGCACGTCTTTTTTTTTGACCAACTCGTATACATTCAAATGTCCCACTATCTAAAAAAAGAACATCAAACGATTTTCAATACGGCCGTTATCGTAGCGGCTTTGGGCTATTTTGTCGATATCTATGATTTGCTGTTGTTCAGCATCATCCGGATCCCAAGCTTGACCGAGGTACTACATCTTTCTTCGTATTCCAAAGAGGCGGCCTCTGTCATACTGGAAACAGCCGGGGCCAGTGTGATTACCTGGCAAATGATTGGCTTATTGATCGGGGGTGTGATTTGGGGCATCCTCGGCGATAAAAAAGGCCGGTTAAGTGTTTTGTTTGGCTCCATTCTTTTGTATTCACTCGCCAACATCGCTAATGGGATGGTGCATACGGTGGAACAATATAAAATCATACGCTTTATTGCAGGTATCGGGCTGGCCGGTGAATTAGGGGCTGGTATTACGCTGGTGTCAGAACTGATTCATAAAAGCAAACGGGGAGTTGCTACCTCATTGGTCGCCGGTATCGGACTGACCGGTGCTGTGGTTGCGTTCTTTTTCAAGCAAATGTTCGACTGGCGAACTTGCTATTTTATCGGCGGCGGCATGGGTTTACTCCTGCTGGTTTTACGAATCAGTGTCTTCGAATCATCGATGTATCACAGCGACAAAATGACCAACGTTTCAAAAGGGAATATTTTTCTTTTTTTCAACAACGTAGATCGATTCAGGCGTTATGCCATGAATGTGCTGATCGGCTTGCCTACCTGGCTCTGTATCGGAGTGCTGGTTACCTTTTCCAAAGAGTTTGGCGAGAAATTGGGTATAGAAGGCATTGACCCCGGACTGTCGATCATGACCGCCTATGCGGCGATTTCGATCGGAGATGTGCTTATTGGTCTCATTAGTCAACAGTTCCAAAGCCGAAAGAAGGCCTTGTACCTGTATTTGCTTTTCACGCTGTTGTTTATCGGACTGTATTTCATACCGGTTATCAATCATTCTACATTCAGTATGTATTGGATCTGTGCCGGTATTGGATTCGGAACAGGCTACTGGGCCATCTTTGTTACCATGGCGGCCGAACAGTTTGGCACCAATTTACGCGCAACAGCCACCACAACAATTCCGAATGTGGTACGGGGCATGTTGGCTATCTTCATCTTGCCCTTGTTTGAATGCTTGAAAAATTACATGACGTATTTACAGGCCGGGTTAACCACATCAGGCATTGTCATGGTGTTGGCTTTTATAGCCGTATACTTTGCCGATGAAACGTTTGGAAAGGATCTGGATTACGTGGAGAATTAATGTTGCTTCCTCCGAACATCTTCAAAGGCCTGTACGATTTGCCCTGTAGTAATGCTGGACATGCATTGCATGGGTTCTTGTTTATTTGTACATGGTTTGTTTCCAAATACACTGCAGGGTCGGCAAGGTAACGATAACGTTGTTTGTACAATGCCATTCGGGTCTGTTTGAATGCCATTAAAACCAAAGCAGGGATGGGTGGAACCCCATACACTAACCACCGGTACCTGTTGAATGGCCGCTAAATGCATATTGGCGCTGTCCATAGTTATAACAGTCTCCATTCGCTGCATCAATCCTACTTGTTGAATAAATGATAAATTGCTTACAAGAAAAGTGCGTGTATGCTGTTTCGTTAGTATCTCTAATTTATCTTGGTCTTCTTTTCCGCCTAAAAGAAAAACCGTGTGTGACGTGGATAAGGCGGCTATCAGTTGACTGGACTGATCTATTGGAAGTGTTTTGGTGGCATGCTTTGCAAAAGGGGCAAAGGCAACAAATGGCGGCGTAAACGGATGTAAGTAATGATCAATAAATGCTTGATCAGCCGATGAAACCAATACGGCGGGTAATGGGAAAGGTTGTGCCGACAGGGTAAATCCGGCGCTTTGAAAAACTTGTCGGTAACGATCCGTTGTATGAATCAACGGCACTGTTTTTTTGGTAGTAAGGATTTTCTTTTTTGCGCCTCGGTCTTTTTTGATCGAAAAAACAGGCTTGCCGGATAAGCGAAAAAGAAAGCGGATGATTCGACTGCGCAACACATCATGTAAGTCGGCAACCTGATGGATCGTATACGTGGATTTCAGCTCGCGAACTAATCGCCATAAGCCCAACAGGCCTTTATATTGGGAGAGGGCCACCGGATGCACCAATAACCTTTCATTATGTTCAAAAAGGGGCGCAAACGCCGGTTGTGTGAGTAATACAATATCAAGAGTAGGATTTTCGCGAAGTGCTTGCTGTAAAACAGGTAAGGTCATGGCTACGTCACCCATAGCGGAGAATCGGATGACTAAAACCCGTTGTACGTTCATTGATAGGATTTTTCTTCCGTCAGTCGGGAGCCGGTCAGCTGGTTGATCTCTTTTTTCACAGCGGCTCGTTCATCATTGGTTTTATAGACACTGCGAGCGGTATCGACAAAGGCCACACCGAATTCCTGACGTTTTTCAAAGTCACGGCAATCGTCTTCGATGTACCAGAGCTTCAGGTTGATGTCGTAAAGCGATAGATATAATGGATGATCTTTGGCAATAATCGAAGCCACCGCTTTTTCTAGTACCTCTTGTTCAGCTTCCAGGTTTTTCCGCTTTTCGGGGTCCTTGATATGATGGAGCTTGATTTCAATGATGGTGAGCTTGTCCACAATCTCGCCGTTGGAAACTTCAATAAGCATTACGGGAATGATTTATTATTTAAGGATGCTTCTGCTGATGACAATGCGCTGCACTTCGCTGGTGCCCTCATAGATCTGAGTGATTTTAGCATCACGCATGAGTCGTTCAACATGGTATTCTTTTACAAAGCCATAGCCTCCGTGAATTTGTACCGCTTCTGTGGTGGTCCACATGGCTGTTTCGCTGCTGAATACTTTGGCCATCGAACTGCTCAGGGTGTAGTCCAGGTGATTGTCTTTTTCCCAGGCCGATTTCAGACAGAGCAAACGCGAAGACTCAATGCGGGTGGCCATATCAGCTAGTTTGAACTGAATGATCTGATGATTCATGATTTCTTTGCCAAAGGCCTTCCGTTGTTTGCTGTAGGCGAGAGCCAGCTCATAAGCGCCACTCGCGATACCAAGTGCCTGAGACGCGATACCGATCCGTCCACCGGCCAGGGTTTTCATCGCAAACTTGAATCCAAACCCATCTACGCCGATGCGATTCTCCTTGGGCACTTTCACATCATTGAATAAGATGGTATGTGTGTCGCTGCCCCGGATGCCCAGTTTATTTTCTTTGGCACCGACTACGACGCCGGGCCAGTTTTTTTCGACAATAAACGCATTGATACCGTGACTGCCTTTAGCGACGTCGGTTTGTGCAATGACCAGGTATACGCTGGCACTGTTTCCGTTAGTAATCCAGTTTTTTGTTCCGTTGAGCAGGTAATAATCGCCTTTATCTTCAGCGGTTGTTCGTTGGGAAGTGGCGTCACTGCCGGCTTCCGGCTCGCTTAATAAGAAAGCGCCTATATAAAGTTCACCGTCTTTCTTTCCTTGGGCTAGGGGTTTTAGGTATTTTTCTTTTTGCTCCTCATTCCCGTATTCCTGCAGGCCGTAACAAACCAAACTATTGTTCACACTCATACACACACTGACACTGGCATCTACTTTGCTGATTTCTTCCATAGCCAGCACATAACTGATCGTGTCCATACCGCTGCCGCCATACTCCGGTTTGACCATCATGCCCATGAAGCCCAGGTCGGCCAGTTTTTCAATTTGTTCTTTCGGAAAACGCTGTTGTTCATCCCGTTCGATGACGCCCGGCAAACATTCGTTTTGAGCAAAATCGCGGGCTGCTTGCTGGATCATCTGGTGTTCTTCGGAAAGCTGAAAATGCATAGGTACAATTTTGAGGCAAAGGTAAGGCTTGTTACGTGAGTAGACAATCCTTGTGGAAGGGAATTGGACGTATATACGTTTTTGCCCGTCGTTGTCCTTTTTCTTACTTTTATGCATGTCCGAAAGCAGTCCATCAGCCATTTCCCGGCAAAATCTATACGTTCAGAAGATTATTGTGGCGATTTCGCTTGGGCTGTTTTTGGTGAAGATATTCGCCTGGTGGCTGACCAATTCGGTGGCTATACTGACCGATGCCCTGGAGAGTACAGTTAATGTCATCGCCGGCTTCATGGGATTATATAGCCTGTACCTATCGGCAAAACCAAAAGACAAAGAACATCCCTACGGACATGGTAAGGTTGAATTTATAACCGCGGCCATTGAAGGAGCATTGATTACTGTGGCCGGAATACTGATTATTCGCGAGGCCGTATTGAATTTATTTACCGAACATCCCTTCCAGAAAATAGACTGGGGGCTCTATCTGGTTTCGGCAACAGCACTTGTCAACTACTTTGCGGGACTCGCTTGTGTTCGGACGGGAACCAAAAATCACTCACCTGCGTTGATTTCAGGAGGCAAACACCTTATTTCAGATACATATACTACACTCGGTATTATTGTTGGCTTGGTGCTCTTGTACATAACCGGAATAGCCTGGATTGACGCCGCTGTTGCGATCTTGTTCGCCTGCATCATCCTCTACACCGGCTATCGCATCATTCGTAAATCACTGGCCGGTATGATGGATGAGGCCGACACCGAACTGATCCAAAACCTGGTAGACCTTCTGAATGAAAATCGCTCTGATGACTGGGTCGATTTACACAATTTGCGCATCATTCAATATGGTTCTCAAATACATATGGATTGTCACCTGACCGTGCCCTGGTATTTGAACGTACATGAAGCGCACCGTCAAATCGATGCACTATCCGGCTTGGTCAAACAGCACTTTGGCGACCGCGTTGAATTGTTTGTTCACACCGATGGCTGTTTGGCATTCTCCTGTGCCATCTGCGAAAAAAAAACCTGTACTCATCGGCAGCATCCGTTTCAGCAAAAAATGGTGTGGACGGTAGACAATATTGTGAGTGATCAAAAACACCAGGTACAATCATGAGTTTGGAAGGTATACAGGATGTGGCGGCGTATTGGAATGCGCGTTATGCCATGGGGCAAACCGGTTGGGATCTGGGATCGGTATCGCCTGCGTTTATTCATTATTTCTCAGCGATGTCAAACAAAGAGATGGCCATTTTGATACCCGGTTGCGGAAACTCGCATGAGGCAGCCTGGTTGATAGCGTGCGGATTTTCGCAAGTGACCGTGTTGGATATTGCGCCACATGCCATTCAGGCCCTGCGGGAACGTTTCCACGCTGTTGATGGAAAACAATTGACCATCGTACAGGCCGATTTTTTTGAATGGGACGGGCAGTATGACCTGATTTTTGAACAAACCTTTTTTTGTGCCATCCATCCAGACAAGCGGGCGGCTTATGTTCGGCAAATGCATAAACTACTTCGTCCAAACGGTCAGTTGGTTGGATTGCTCTTCAATCGAACGTTTGATGCATCACCACCGTACGGCGGTTCAATCGATGAATATCAGGTACTGTTTGAGCCTTATTTTAATCCATTGCATGTGCAGCCTACATCATTGTCTGTGGAGCCACGTCAGGGTACTGAGTGCTGGATGGAAGGGCGGAAGAAAATCGCTTAGTTCAATTGACGAAGACTCCGGTCGATCATGTCGAGCGAAGCATCCATCTGTTCTTCCGTGATAATCAGAGGTGGTGCAAACCGAATTTTATCGCCATGGGTCGGTTTGGCTAGTAATCCATTTTCTTTCAGGATCAAGCAAAGTTCCCAAGCAGCATCAGGGTTTGGATGGTCAATGACGATTGCATTGAGAAGACCACGGCCTCGAATACACGAAATACGGCGGCTTTGCATGTTTTGCAGGCCTGTCCGAAGGCGTTGACCCAATTGTTCTGCACGCTCCGCCAGGTTTTCGTCGACCAGTACCGATAGTGCCGCCATGGCAACCCGGCAGGCGAGGGGATTTCCTCCATAGGTGCTTCCATGTTCGCCCGGTTGGATGGTAAGCATGATGTTATCATTGGCCAAAACGGCACTCACCGGCAGGATGCCACCACTCAGGGCTTTACCTAGTATAAGAATATCCGGCTTTACCTGCTCGTGGTCACAACAAAGCATTTTACCGGTTCTGGCAAGTCCGGTTTGTATTTCATCGGCAATCATCAACACCTGATAGGTTGAACACAATGAGCGTATGCCGGCATAATATCCCTCATCAGGCACGACCACGCCGGCCTCTCCTTGAATCGGTTCAAACATGAAACCGGCTACGGTTGGATCTTGCAGGGCTTTCTCCAGTGCCGGCAAGTCGTTATACGGAATCACCTCAAATCCGGGCATAAACGGACCGAACTGGGAATAGCTGCTGGGATCGGTGGACGAGGAAATAGCCGAGAGGGTTCGCCCCCAGAAATTGCCTTCTACAAAAACAATCTTGGCCTGGTTTTCAGGGATTCCTTTGACCCTATACCCCCAGCGACGGGCCAGTTTCACCGCCGTTTCACCACCTTCCACACCGGTATTCATCGGCAGCACTTTGTCGTAACCGAAGAGGCGGGTAATATATTCTTCAAAAACACCCAGTTGATCATTATGGAAGGCCCTGGACGTGAGGGTGAGCAGGTCCGCTTGCTGATGCAGGGCGGCCACAATGGCGGGATGGCAATGGCCTTGATTGACGGCGGAATAACCGCTCAGGAAATCGATGTATTGTTTCCCATCCACATCCCAGAGGTACACGCCGGATCCTTTGGTTAAAACTACCGGTAACGGATGATAGTTATGGGCGCCGTAGCGATGTTCGAGGTCGAGAAAATGGCTGGTTTGTTGACTGGCTGATGTTGGCTGCATAAATAAAGAGTTAGGACTTACGTCCGGTGATAAAAAAAACGATACGAAGTATGCAGACCTTCGTTAATGATTCAGGAGATCGAGATGGCCCTGTAGAATGGGTGGTATGAATGATAGCGTTTTGATGGGTTAAAGATACAGCTTACCCGTTATGAATAGCATAATGAGTTGGAAAAAGAAGGGTTTTCGGTTTTTGTTCAAACAAGCCGTACACACTGCTTCCCGAACCGGACAATGAAGCATACAACGCACCGGCATCATACAGTTGTTGCTTGATGGCGCCGATCTCCGGATGTGTATTGAAAACGGATGCTTCAAAATGATTAAACAGACAATCCTTCCAGGTATGTAACGGTTTAGTCAGGGCCTCCTCCACAGGCGTATAGGTGCGATTGGATGATAGTGTTGCAAAGGCCCGGCCGGTATGCACATGAATGCCCGGATGCACGATGACGAGGTGGTAATCAGTGAGATCGATGGAACAGGCCGTTAGGTTTTCGCCCCGGCCGGTTGCGACCGCCGGTGTGTTGAGCAAGAAATAAGGCACATCGCTCCCGAGTTGCAGCGCGTAAGCATGTAAGGCTTCGTCGGAAAGTGACGGCAGGGCTAATTGACGAATAGCTTTCAGCATAAACGCTGCGTCAGATGAGCCACCCCCAAGCCCGGCGCCTGACGGGATCGTTTTGTGCAGCCAGCATCGAATGCCCGATAACGCGGGGAAATCAGTTTTTATCAATTGGTAAGCCCGAACACAAAGATTGTCGGCAGCTGCCGCATCAATCGTTAATCCGCTGGATGAAAAGTGAATCTGATTCAACGTTGGATCAAGGATCAATTCAAGCGCATCGTTCCATTTAACCGGATAAAAAATGGTTTCCAGATTATGAAAGCCGTCGGCCCGTCGATCCAGTATTTGTAAACCCAGATTTATTTTGGCATGAGGAAAGACGATCATGGAAAGGCTTGTGTCGGATAAATTAAATACCGCGTGTCTTCAGTTCGTCGCGGATGGCTGCGGCACGCATGTAGTCTTCATTTTCCAGGGCTTCATCTTGCAATTGCTGTAATTCGTCAACAGACATCTTTTCGAGGTTCGTATGGCTGCCGACTGATGATTTCTTTTCGGAAACGGCGGGACTTTTTTTATCTTCCGGCAGCACATTTTCGAGGATGTGTTCGTACGTAAAAATAGGGCAACCAAAGCGGGCGGCTAGTGCCAATGCATCCGAGGTCCGGGAATCGATCACAACCGTATTATTATTTTGAACACAAACAAGTTGCGCATAAAAAACACCTTCTTGCAGGTCATAAATAACCACTTCCTGCAAATCGACATCAAAGGCCAGCATGAATTTTTTCATCAGATCATGCGTTAGTGGTCGATTGGGGTGCATTTTCTCCATGGCGACCACAATGGCCTGCGCCTCAAAGGCGCCAATAACAATCGGAATGCGCCGAAGGCCATTGATTTCGCCTAGCATGACCGCATACGAATGCGTTTGTGTAATGCTGTGCGAGACGGCAACAATTTCTAATTCTATTTTCTTTTGTGACGGCAAAACGAGTGAATTCGTACAGCAAATATAGGCAGATCAATTATTCCATTGAATGATGGATTAGTCTATAGCAGGTAGTTTTCGTCAATCAGGCCCCTTTAAGTTGTTTGATGGCTTCCGTAATTTTTGGAACAACG
>JBJTXG010000036.1:0-8786 GCA_046082125.1 Ferruginibacter sp.
CTCACGAGGAGCAAGGGGAGGCCGCTGCTGCATTGCCTTATGATATGGTTCGCTGTTATTTGAATGGCGCCGTTGATCAAATGCAATCACACGGAAGGGAAGCACTCTGTGCGTTTGCAGAGGGCGATGAACTACGCTTGATGCAAATGGGATTGAAACGTTTCCTGAAACCAATTATCTTCAACAGTAAGGAGGCTCGTCGTCGCATTGCCCAAAATCTGATTGAAAAAAACCAATATTCCTTTTCATGATTCATCGCTTTTCTCTGTGGTTATTCAGTTTATTACTGACAGGCAACTCCTTTACACTGCTGGCACAAAAATCGGATCCGTTTATACGAATCGCCGAACCGGATAAACTCAATCAAACCGTAACATCCAAACAGGTTTTCATTACCGGGTTGGTTTGTAAAGAATGTTCACTTACAATCAATAACGATGCAGTGAAAGTTTATCCAACCGGTGCCTTTGCTTATAAATCAACCCTTACTCAATCGCAAACAACCTTTACCTTGCTTGCCCGCTCCGGTTCTAAAAAAGTCGAGAAGACGGTTGTATTTACCTACGACCCGCCGGATCCGGAAAAACCGGTTGCTACTTTTTCCATTGAGCGTATCCAAACTATACCGGCCGGAGATCTGCTGTTGAGTGGCGGTGATGAGGTGATTGTAAAAGTCAAAGCGCTCCCGGGATGTAAAGCCAGCATCCGTCAAACGCCGCTCAAAGAACTGCCTATACAACAAGCAGACGGTATGGCCGGCATTTATCAAGGGGTTGTCCGAATTACAGAAGACGATCAGTTCAATAATGACAAATGGTCGGTTCAGTTGATCTCATCAAATGGGGACACCATTTACAAAAAAACGACGGCGACTTTTACTGTCATGAATAATCAAGTACCCATGACCGTTATGACTAATGGCCGTCTGGCCCATTTGGAATACGGACTGGGCGAAGATCGACTGGGCGGGGCTAAAATCGGCTATATTGACAGCGCCATCCTGCTTCGCGTGATTGGCAAAATAGGCAACGACTATAAGGTCAGACTGGCCCCTTCCCGCACTGCTATCATTCCGGACGATGTTGTAAAACGAATGCCCGAAGGGGTAGTGGTACAACCCTCACTAACCGGCAAAATTCGCGTGCATGGGGATGCCAGCTATGATTTTGTGAAGGTGCAATTGTTTTCCAAACTGCCCTACCAGTCGATGCAGAAAACAGATCCGGCTCAATTGGTGGTGGATGTGTTTGGGGCTACCAACAACACCAACTGGATCGACCAGTTGCAATCGGCTAAAGCTGTTCGAAGCGTAACGTATGAGCAGGTCGCCGATGAAATTTTCCGGCTTACCATCACCTTGCATCAACGACAACACTGGGGACATACCATTTATTACAGCGGTAATCAGCTGGTCATACGCATACGCCGTCAACCGGAGGATCTGCGGTTGCATCACCTGACCATTGCAGTGGATGCCGGACATGGCGGATCCAATCCCGGGGCATCCGGATTGACCGGTTCGTCGGAAAAAGACCTGGCTCTCCAGCTGGCCTTACGGGTCCAGAAAATCTTGAAACAAAAAGGAGCTCGGGTAATCATGACACGGGAAAAAGAGCAATTTGTAGACAATAAAGAGCGCATCTTATTTTACCGAGACAGTGTGCCCGATCTGTTGATCAGTATTCACCTGAATTCCGCATCCGATCCATTCGCGGCCGGTACCAGTACGTTTTACCGCTATGAAGGATTCCGATTGCTCAGTCAAAAAATATATCAACGCATGCTCGAACTCGGATTAAAAGAATATGGGAATAATGGCTCGTTTAATTTTATGTTGAACAGTCCGACCGAATATCCCAATGCCTTGGTCGAAACCTTATTTTTGAGTAATCCGGAGGAAGAGATGAAAATTCTTGACACCGATTTTCAGCAGCAGATGGCTGAAAAAATGGTACAGGGCATTGAAGATTTTCTGGAAACTTGCCGGTAAATGCGAGTATACTTACCCGTTATTTAAACAGATTCATTACGAGGGGCTGCAGAAAATAGCAGAACAACGTTATAAGAATGATTGCTATGAGGTTGAGGGCAAACCCGGCTTTGAGCATATCGCGCATGCGGATATGTCCACTCGCGAACACCAGTGCATTGGGGGGTGTACCCATTGGCAGCATGCAGGCACAACTCGCAGCCAGTGTCATTGGAATACCCAGTAATAACGGATCGATTTGAAGGTTCAGGGCCATAGCCGTGATGATAGGTGTCATTACAATCACCTGCGCCACGTTACTCATCACTTCACTCAAAAAAATAGAGACCGCGGTAATGCTCAGCACCAGCAAAAAAGTCGAGTGGCCCGAATAGGTGGTTAAAAAAGAACCAATCTGATCGGTAAGTTTTGCATCTTCCAGCGCTTTAGCCAAGGCAATACCTCCACCAAACATGAGCAAAATACCCCAGGCCATCCGGGAGGTATCAGGCCATTCGAGAAGGCGTGTTGTAAACGGTTCTTGATGTTGAGAAGAAGGAATAAAAAATAGCGAAAGACCGCCCGCCATGGCTATCATCGTATCGTCGAGCTGTATCAACGACTGTGCGGCATTAAAGAGGTCTTTGCTGATCCAGGCAAACACCGTTAGAATAAATACAACCAATACTCTTTTTTCGGCTGTTTTCATCTTCCCCATTTTATCGAGTTCCGATTGAACAAACCGACTGCCGGCTTCACTGTGTCGGATGCCATTTACATAAAAGACTTTCACCAGTACCCAATACAGCAGCAACATCAATAAAGCGGTAAGCGGAATAAACAACAACATCCAGGCCGAAAACGGAATCGTTACATGGAGGGTTTCCGACATATAGGCGGCATAGGCCACATTCGGAGGCGTACCGATGATGGTGCCGATGGCGAAGTTGGAGGCATAGGCAATGCTCAGCATCAGCGCCAGCGAAAAATGTCGGAGATTGCCTTCTCCGGTATGGTGGGCTTCAATGACGTGGATCACTGATGTGGCAATGGGAAACATCATCAGGGTAGTAGCCGTATTGCTGAGCCAAAGACTTAAAAAGCCGGTAGACAGAATAAATCCCAGAATAATCCGATTGCCGTTCGTACCCGTTTTTTGAATGATGAGCAAGGCGATTCGTTTGTGGAGATTCCATTTCTCTAAGGCTATGGCCAGTAAAAAACCGCCCATGAATAAAAAAATGGTTGAATCCGCATACGACCGACATACGTCTTTCAGCGGGGCGATGCCAAACAACGGAAACAAAATGATCGGTAACAGGGCCACTACCGGCATGGGCACTACTTCCAAAATCCACCAACTGATCATTAAAACAGCTACCGCTAAAACCAAACATGGTTTTGCTTCCAGCTGGAACGGATTGAGCAAAAACAGCAACAAGGCAATGACCAAACCCGCTGGTAGCGCAAAGGCCGAAAAACGGCCGGTATTTTTCAAAATAGGCGGGGGAGTGGCGTTCAACGCTTGATTATTTGAAGCTAAAAATAGACAATAGTTCATTCAATTGACCACTGACTCGAAACAGAACTACCCAACAATAAGCCCTACCTTTGCAGCATGTCAATTCCGAAGTATGACTGAATCTGTTTTAACCGCTAAAGATTTTGCCACCGACCAGGAAGTACGCTGGTGCCCCGGATGTGGGGACTATTCCATTCTGGCACAAGTCCAAAAGGTGATGCCAACGCTCGGTATTCCACGGGAAAACATCGTGATTATTTCCGGTATCGGCTGTAGCAGCCGTTTTCCTTATTACATGAATACCTATGGCATGCACAGCATTCATGGGCGGGCCACGGCGATTGCCAGCGGATTAAAAGCTACTCGTCCCGAATTGAGTGTGTGGATTGTAACCGGCGACGGCGATGGACTCAGTATTGGCGGTAACCATACCATCCACCTACTTCGACGCAATTTCGACGTTAATATCCTATTGTTCAACAATCAGATTTACGGACTTACCAAAGGTCAATATTCACCGACCTCCGAAGAACATAAGATAACCAAAAGCACCCCGTTCGGCAGTATTGATCATCCGTTCAACCCGCTGGCTTTGGCTATGGGTGCCGATGCTACGTTTATTGCAAGAACGATGGACCGCGATCCGAAGCATTTACAGGCCATGCTTTTGCGGGCCAATGCCCACAAGGGATCGTCTTTTCTTGAAATCTATCAGAACTGCAACATCTTCAACGATGGCGCCTTTGAAATCTTTACCGAAAAAGGAACCAAACCCGAAGAAGTGATCTTCCTCGAACAAGGTAAGCCGCTGGTCTTTGGTACCAAAGCGAACAAGGGCATCCGGCTGGATGGGTTCCGTCCGGTGGTTGTCGAACTCGGCGACGGACTTACCGCTGACGACTGCTGGATCCATGATGAGAGCGATTTTTACAAAGCCCAGATCCTGGTGCGCATGTTCGATGATCCTTCCATGCAAGGACATTTGCCACGTCCGTTTGGCGTCTTCTATCAAACAGAACGGGCATGCTACGAAGATTTGTTGACCATGCAGGTAGAAGAAGTGATGGCCACCAAAGGGAAAGGCGATTTGGATAAACTGCTCCGCGGCAATGAGATTTGGGAGATTCTCTAATAACCTGTTCTTCTAAACTAAACAAGCCATGCAAAAAAAATGGGTTTTATTTTTGCTCGTTGCGTAAATGCCTGCTTTTATTTACGCACAGCAATACACCACCAACAAACGCCTAGTGCCCGAGGCTATTTTTTACGAGGGCGTTTCTGACATAGAATATTCCATTGGCAACGATATAGTAGCATTGGATTATTGGGAGGAGGGGTTACAAGAGGGAGACTATATTCGAATGAATTTTTCCGGGAAAGAGGTGCATTTAAAATGCATACACAAAAAGACAACGAAATTCAATCGAGTTTTTGAAGGAGAAGGATATCAAATTGAACTGACTATTTCGAAATATGGAGAATGTGTTGGCGAAGGAGCTCAACAGTTTTCGGGCAAAATGGTCATTAAACTAGGCAGTGAAAAATACGAAACTAATTTCACTGGCAGTGACTCTAAAACGTCGAGTAAGAAATGTCGGGAAATGGGCAATGGTTAGATGGCGTCAAATAATGGCCCGGCGTTTGGAAGGATGTTGAAACTCATTCGGTGGTAGACAGACAAACCGTGTTGCTCGATCGCCTTCCGGTGGTCGGCGGTTCCATAACCTTTATTTTTATCCCAGCCGTACATCGTCCACTCGCGATGTATTTTTAGCATGTAGGCGTCCCGGTATGTTTTAGCCAGAATACTAGCTGCCGCGATGCTGGCAAAGCGACCATCTCCTTTGATCAGGCAGGTATGCGGTATATCCCGAAACGGTTTGAACCGGTTACCATCAATGATCAAGGCCTCCGGTTTGGGTTTCAGTTGGCCAATGGCCTTGTGCATCGCTTTATACGAGGCCTGTAAAATATTGATCCGATCAATGTCGGTATGACTGACCGACGCTACGGCAAAGGCAATACTATCGGCCTCAATGATGGGTCGCAGGAGATCACGCTGTTTTTCGTTCAGTTTTTTACTGTCATTTAGCAAGGGATGATGAAAATCAACGGGCAGGATAACGGCTGCTGCAAATACCGGACCGGCATAACAGCCCCGACCGGCTTCATCGACTCCGGCCTCCAAAACATGCTGCTGAAAGTAATTGGCCAACATATCCTCTAAAATACGCTATCTGCCTTGTTCAACAACCAATAAATGATCAGGGCATCTGCCTGAACAGCGTTTATCAAGCTGTACGGATGCGTTACCTTTGCATCATGCAATCAGTCCCTCGTCCCTTGCAACACGATACGGCCATCGCCCGCTGGTTATTAATGGGTGTAGGTATGATTATGATTCAGGTATTGCTGGGTGGTATCACCCGGTTAACCGAATCGGGCTTGTCGATTACCGAATGGGATGTGTTTACCGGTGTACTGCCCCCCCTTAGTCAGGAGGCCTGGCAGGAGGCGTTTCGACAGTATCAGGCTACTGATCAGTTTAAAAATATTCATCAGCATTTTACGATAGGCGATTTCCAATGGATTTTTTTCTGGGAATGGTTTCACCGGCTTTGGGCACGCTTGATTGGCGTGGTGTTTGTGATTGGCTTTGTGTATTTCCTCTCTAAAAAACGATTTCAACAACAGATGGTAACTCCGTTAGTTATCTTGTTTGTGCTGGGTGCGATACAGGGTGCCATTGGCTGGATTATGGTGAAGAGCGGATTGGTTCCTAAAGAAGTGTACGTGAATTATGCCAAACTCACCATTCATTTACTCGCCGCCTTGTTATTGTTGTTTTACACACTCTGGCTGGCTTTTCGGCTGATACCGGCCTATGAACAGCCGGTAACGGATACACGATACAAGCCTTTTCTGGTCGGACTGCTTATCTTGTTCACGCTTCAGCTGATGTATGGCGGATTCATGGCTGGATTGAAAGCCGCTCAAACAGCACCAACCTGGCCTACAATCAACCGCGAATGGATACCAGGCGACTGGAACGACCTGCATTTACAGGTCCACTTCATTCACCGTACGTTGGCTTATGTGCTGTTATTGGCTTCATGCATCTTTTTTTATCAAACCCGCTCGCTTCGGATGCATACGTTGTTTCAGCGCTGGCGGTTGGCCTTCATTACATTCATTACCATTCAGGTATTGCTGGGTATTTTCACGGTATTGCACGCAACAGACAAACAAGGTTTGTTTATTTGGCTAGGGGTTGCGCATCAGTTTACTGCTATGCTTATCTTGATAGCCATAGCGGCCATGTTGTTTCTTCATCAAAAAAAAGCAGTTAGCGTATCAGCCTAAATGCATTAGGAATGATGTCTACCTTGAAATGCTCGGCCGTAGGCATTGGCTCTCCATCGATATGAAATGGCGCGTTGCTTGGATTATGAATCTCGAGATGTGTTGTTTGAAAATAGCAAACGGTTTTTTGGGTTGACGTGTTGCCGGGCATGACCTTCCCACGGACGATCTGGCGAAGGAGTTGCCAGGCGGCGATCAGTCTCAGTTGCTTTTTTACAATCACCACATCCATTTTCCCGTCGTTTAACAAAGCCTTCGGTGCAATCGTAACCCGGTTTCCAAATTGATTACTATTGGCGATGCTGATGAAAAGAACATCCGCCTCGATGGTTTCACCGTTGATGGTAATGGCCATTGGGTAGGATCGTCCTTTCCAAAAATGCCGTGTGGTTAATTTGATATACCGAAGCAGGCCTCGTTTTTTTTCCTTCGCAAAGTCGTGCGCCACCTGCGCATCCAGGCCTAAACCACTGAGCATACAACAGAACCGGTCGTTGATTCGAATACCATCGGTGGGCGTAGCCGTTCCTGTTACGATTCGTTCAATGGCGGCCCGCGTATTCATTGGCAAGCCCGCACCCATAGCCAGTCCGTTTCCAGAACCCATTGGGATAATGCCGATCGGAATGGAGGTGTTTGTCAAATATGCCAAAACGGTGCTGATGGTACCATCGCCTCCGCAAAGCACCAGATCGGTGAATTGCTCTTGTTGGATTTTTTTGGGCAAATAGGCATAATCGTCATCGCAGTTCGTATGCGTTATTTCAAAGGCCAGGTTATGTTTACGAAAGGTTTCTTCAATGACCGGCACCAGGTTTTTTTTGGAACGTGTTCCTGAAATCGGATTGAGCAGTATTAAGCATTTTCTGGTCATTGGACGGAATCAACACCTGCAAGGTACATTTTAATTCTTCTAACCGCTTTTGAGCATACATGATGTAGCACATGAGGGGCTATGGATCCGTTACTCGCGTCATTCGTATAAGCTGAAACGATTCATCGAGATCCAGCTTCTTTCGCATTCGAATATGATAGGTGAGGCGCTCCCGTAATTGAGCACCTGATTTAATGATGAAACTGGAAAAATGATCATTCATGGGTTTTAGGCTGATGTGATCATCTTGATATTGAAATAATACCGGATAAATCTTATCACCCATCGCTACATTCCAGAATGAATGACCTTCCACGGTACTTTCAAAGGCCAACGACGAAATGGTGTCCTCCACCGCTTTTTTTTTGATTGTACGAACCGGGTTGCTGAAGAAACCGGAGAATGTAATGTTATAAATAGAATCAGTATATTTTTCCAGTAACATGGTTATCGGTATCGACTTGCCATACTCGTTCAGGATATGCGTGCGCCATCGGCCTAGCAAGGTATCCTGGATAGCCATCGGCGGATTGTCATCGAGGGGATAAGGGCTTCCAAAGGGGCATCCGGTCAATAGTAGCGTTGAGAGAGCCAATCCCAAAAGTCCAAAACGACCGATTATGTGAGCGGAACGGGCCATCTTTCTAAAAATAACTCCAATCCGTTAATCACGGCCCATCAGAATATGCACACCTGTTTATTTCTTAGGCGGAGGGGTTTAAGGTGTTCCAGAGAAGGTCTTTGAGATTCGTGAGTTGGTATTGGGTAACCGAAGAGATGAAAACATGGGGAATATCATCGGGTAATTCAGCAGCAATGGCTTCCGTAAGCTCATCGTCTAACAGATCGGCTTTGCTGATGGCAATCACAAAATCTTTTTGCAGCATTTCGGGATTGTATTTTTCAAGTTCGGCATGCAGAATCTGAAATTCATTTCGGTGATTGGCGCTATCGGCCGGAATCACAAACAACAATACCGCGTTTCGTTCAATGTGCCGGAGGAACCGATGGCCCAATCCTTTGCCTTCGGCGGCTCCTTCGATGATACCGGGCAGGTC
>JBJTXG010000037.1:0-2658 GCA_046082125.1 Ferruginibacter sp.
CTTCATTATGAAAATGGAATCCCTTATCATACAGTATTTATTACGTGAAAAGCAGGTAACGCTTCAGGAAATCGGTCGGTTTACGCTGCATGCCGAGATTGCGGATACTGACGAAGATCAGGTTTATATACCGGACGGTGGCGTTTCGTTTTTATATGATCCAAAAGCCAATCCAGACGAAGGACTGATTCGTTTTGTGATGGAAAAAACAAAAAAGATAAGACCCCTTGCCGCCTCTGATCTTGATTCCTTCCTCATGCTGGGCAAACAGTTTTTACATATCGGCAAACCATTCACGTTCCATCGGATAGGCATGTTATCGAAATCTCAACAGGGAGACATACTGTTTTCACAGGAACTAACCGAGAAGTTAGACCTTGAAAATAAAAAAGCACCCATCGAACGGGAAAACGGAAACAATGAATCCATTGATTTCACTAGCAATCCCAACCCTGTTCGACCTGTTGCCTGGATCATTCCGGCGGCCATCCTGACCCTGGTGGCCAGTTTGTTGATAGGTCTATTTTGGTTCTGGCAAACCGATTCAAAACCAAATGCAGGCTCAACGTCTGATACCACGTCCACATCGGTGTCGGATACTGGCCGTTCGCTGCCCAAAACAGAACGCTATAACGAACTATTTCTCTCGAAAAACAAAGACAGCCTTCAAGCAATCTCCCTCTACACGCAGCTACAATCAATCCTCACCCAGGACTCCATTCGGATCAGCCGAAAAGACTCCGTTTACTTAATCAGCTGGACGTATATGGCTAGTAGTATGGACTCTACAAGAGCGCTGGATTCGGCCCGAAAAACTTATTCGGTTCAACCTGTATTCGTGCCATAAAAAAAAATCCCTTCGTTTCCGAAGGGATTTGATTGATTGTCTGAGATTGATTAATAACCCATTCCACCCATATCCGGTGCACCCGGATGAGCGTGTGGTTCTTCTTTCTTTGGCTTTTCGGCCACCACACATTCTGTGGTAAGCAACATGCCGGCAATCGAAGCGGCATTTTCCAGGGCTACCCGACTCACTTTTGTCGGATCAATAACACCTGCCTTGAATAAATTCTCGTACGTTTCGGTGCGGGCATTGAAACCAAAATCACCTTTCCCTTCTTTGATTTTCTGCACCACGATGGATCCATCGATGCCGGCATTGGCCGTTAATGTGCGCATAGGTTCTTCTAAGGCACGACGTACAATTTGCATACCGGTTTGCTCGTCTGCAATCTGGCCTCTCACTTTCGCATCCAAGCTGTTGAGTGCACGCAGATAAGCGACACCACCACCAGGCACAATGCCTTCCTCTACGGCAGCGCGAGTAGCATGCAGGGCATCGTCAACGCGGTCTTTCTTTTCTTTCATTTCCACTTCGGTAGCAGCACCTACATACAATACAGCTACACCACCAGCTAATTTAGCCAGACGCTCTTGCAGTTTTTCGCGATCATAATCACTGGTTGTATTTTCGATTTGTGCTTTGATTTGATTTACACGAGCCGTGATGTCTGCTTTCTTTCCTTTACCGCCAACGATGGTGGTATTGTCTTTGTTGATAGTGACCGAGGCCGCTTGGCCCAGGTAAGTGAGGTCAGCATTTTCAAGCTTGTACCCTTGCTCTTCACTCACAACGATACCGGCAGTGAGTACGGCAATATCCTGCAGCATTTCTTTGCGGCGGTCGCAAAAACCGGGTGCTTTCACGGCGGCTAATTTGATTGTGCCGCGCAGTTTGTTTACTACTAGCGTGGCCAGTGCTTCTCCTTCCAGATCTTCGGCAATGATCAGTAATGGACGACCACTTTGTGCTACTTTTTCCAGGATGTGAAGAATGTCTTTCATGGAAGCGATCTTCTTATCGTAGATCAGGATGTATGGATTCTGCAATTCAGCTTCCATTTTTTCACTGTTCGTCACAAAGTAAGGTGATACATATCCACGATCGAATTGCATTCCTTCCACTACTTCTACCGTTGTGTCGGTGCCTTTGGCTTCTTCCACGGTAATTACACCTTCCTTACCCACACGGGCAAACGCTTCTGCAATCAGTTTACCAATGGTTTCATCGTTATTAGCAGAGATGGTCGCTACCTGCTGGATTTTTTTACTGTCGTTACCAACGGTTTGTGATTGTTCTTTCAGGTTATTTACAATGATAGAAACGGCTTTGTCGATCCCACGTTTCAGATCCATGGGATTCGCACCGGCAGCCACCATTTTCAATCCTTCACTGATGATCGCTTGTGCCAGTACGGTCGCGGTGGTTGTTCCGTCGCCGGCAATGTCTGCCGTTTTGGAAGCCACTTCTTTCACCATCTGGGCACCCATGTTTTCAACCGGATCTTCCAGTTCAATTTCTTTGGCTACGGTTACACCGTCTTTGGTTACCTGCGGAGCACCGAATTTCTTTTCGATGACCACATTTCTTCCTTTTGGACCAAGGGTCACTTTAACAGCGTTGGCCAATGTGTCGACGCCTTTTTTCATTTTATTCCGACCTTCATTGTCGAAAAATATCATTTTAGACATTGTGCTTTTGGTTTAGATTGATTCAAAAATGGTTTATTCTTTTTTTACTAACCGGGTTGATGACCGGCGAGCTATTTCTGTTTTAGATATTCAGATGGATGACGCATTAAACAATGGCCAGAA
>JBJTXG010000038.1:0-9253 GCA_046082125.1 Ferruginibacter sp.
CGCTGCCCCTCATTCCCTCCACGCTCCCTGCGGACTGAAGGTTGGGTGTGCCATGCGAAAGTGGCAACTGCAGTGGGAAGGTACCGACCACGCACGTGCGCGACAGTGCATAAGTGAGGAAAAAAAAAGATGGGAAGGGGAGGCGGGGAGGAGTTCAGTGCGTACGCTTCCGCACTCGTGCACCTCCCAAAACAAAAGGGAGCGATATGGAAGAAACAAACATCGAAACACCACAACCCGAGGAGCAGCCATCCGAGCAAACGCCCATTCAGGAAACAGAACAATTGAAACAGGCGTTGGAAGAACAAAAAGATAAATACCTGCGACTATTTGCTGAATACGACAACTTCAAAAAACGCTCGTATCGCGAAAAGCTGGAAACGATACAAACAGCCGGCAAAGACATTATCGTTAGTCTGCTGGATATCCTGGACGACTGTGAACGCGCCGAAAAACAAATCGCTGCCAGTGAAATCCGAGAGGAAGACAAAGCGGGCACCCTCCTCATTTTCAATAGACTTCGCAACACGTTGCAGCAACGCGGACTTAAATCATTTGACTGTATTGGTGAAGCATTCAATACCGATCTGCACGAAGCGATATCGGAAATAGATGCCGGCCCCGACAAAAAAGGCATCATCATAGAAGAATTGATGAAAGGATATACCCTCCACGACAAAATCATTCGGTTTTCAAAAGTAGTCGTAGGTCGTTAATCCGGAACAACTAAAAAACAGACATGTCGAGCAAACGAGATTTTTATGAGATCCTGGGCGTATCCCGATCGGCTTCCGCAGATGAAATCAAAAAGGCCTATCGCAAGGTAGCCATGCAATACCATCCGGACCGAAATCCGGGCGATAAAACAGCTGAAGATAAATTTAAAGAAGCCGCTGAAGCATACGAAATATTGAGCGATCAGGAAAAACGAAATCAATATGATCGCTATGGCCATCAGGCCTTCAGTGGTGGCGGCGGCGGCGGATTCCGGGGCGGCGGGATGAACATGGATGATATCTTCAGTCAATTTGGAGACATTTTTGGCGGCGAAGGATTTGGCAGCTTCTTTGGAAACCGGGGCGGTGGCCGGTCTGATGGACGACGTGGCAGTAACCTGCGCGTGAAAATCAAAATGAATTTTGAAGAGATTGCCAAAGGCGCGCACAAAACAATCAAACTTAAAAAACAGGTGAAATGCACAACCTGTCAAGGTTCCGGTGCAAAAGACCAAAGCAGTGTTCAAACATGCTCAACCTGCAAAGGATCCGGACAGGTTCGCCGGGTTCAAAATACCTTTTTGGGACAAATGCAGACGGTGTCTACTTGTCCTGCCTGCCATGGTGATGGAACCAGCATCACCGCCAAATGCACCGGCTGTAAAGGAGAAGGCCGTGTTTTTGGGGAAGAGACCATCGATATCGACATACCCGCCGGCGTACAGGAAGGCATGCAACTAAGTGTGAGCGGACGCGGCAATATCGGCGAACGGGGTGGCAGCGGCGGCGACCTGATTGTGTTAATCGAAGAAGAAGCACATCCGCAATTACAACGCGACGGCATGCATGTGGCCTTTGAATTATTCATCTCATTTCCGGATGCGGTAACCGGCCTGCAAGCCGAAGTACCCACGATCGACGGGCGGGCGAAAATCAAAATACCGGCCGGCACACAGAGCGGAAAAATTTTCCGACTGAAAGGCAAAGGATTTCCATCCCTCAATAGTTATGAAAAAGGAGACCAACTAGTACAGGTAAACATCTGGACGCCACAGCAGGTAACCAAAGAAGAACGTGACATGCTGGATAAACTGCGAGAAGCCGAAAACTTCAAACCAAGTCCGAGTAAAAATGATCAGCGAACTTTTTTCGACAAGATTCGCGACATTTTTAGTTCAGATTAATACGTTGGCCGTTTTTTATTCATTTTCTTTCCATACACTTTTTGAGCTTTGTCAATCAGATTGATAAACTCTTGTTTCAAAAACTGGTTCTCTGCCGTTATCGATTGAACGGCCATTTTTTTTATGTCAGCCCAAGGCTGATCTTTATAGTGTTTAGACCGTTTCAATTTGAGGGAGAACGAAGTCACGGCCGTAGCAAAACGCAAATCGGGGTGGATACTGTCCAATGGCATAAACTGATTCGGAATGGAATACGAACGGGTGAGTAGTGTGGTGTCTCCTTTGGGAGAGTATTGCAATTGAATGTCGGCGAGCACGGTATTGGCTGTTGCCTGTTTCACCTGCAATTCAAATACAGCCAAGATACTACTGCCACTTCCCACCTCTCCGCCTTCTACGACCAAATTGCGTTCGCTGATTGCATCTTTTTTATTGTCAAATCCAATCAATCGATAGTTTTCTACTACATCCGAATTGAACCGCACACTCACATAGGCATCATCGGCGATGGTATACAGCGTTTGTGAGATTTCCTTTACCAATACCCGCTCAGCTTCCTCAAAGTCATCGAGGTATGCATAATTGCCATTTCCTTTTTTAGCGAGTGTCTGCAGTTTAGAATCTTTTAGATTACCCATACCTACACCGAGACACGTCAAGTATATACCAGAGCTTCGCTGATTGGTCACCAGATCATCCAGCGCTTTTTCGCTAGTCTCTCCAACGTTGAAATCGGCATCGGTGGCTAGAATGATGCGATTGTTTCCGTTTCGGATAAAGGTTCGCTGTGCAGACTTGTAGGCCATTTTCAGGCCGGCCTCACCGGGCGTATCACCACTTGCTTCCAGTTTTTCGATGGCCTGTATAATTTTTTCTTTCTCACGTCCCGACGTTGGTTTCAGCCACTCTTCCACGTACCCCCCGTAGGTGATGATGGTGACCGTATCCGTGTTTCGCAAATTTTTGACAAACAATTGAAAGGATGCCTTGATGAGGGGCAATCGATTGGGCATATCCATACTGCCTGACACATCAATCAAAAAAACATAATTACCGGGAGGCACTTTACTGGTGTCCATTTTTTGTGCGCTCACCTGCATAAAAAGAAGTTGTTTCTCCTTATTCCACGGACAGTTCGTTAATTGCGTACGTAAATCAAATGCATCACCAGATGGTGGCTGATTATAATAGAGATCGAAATAATTCACCATCTCTTCCGTGCGAATGGCATCTTCAGGTACAAACACCGATTGATTCAAAAAGCGACGCGTGTTAGCGTACGAGGCTTTGTTCACATTGAGGGAGTACCCGGTGTTTGGAAACTCACGGGTTTGAATCACATCATTTTCGACTAATTGAAAATAGGTTTCGTCACCTGAATACGTTTTCGATTGGGCTGACCCTGTATAATCGCGGGTATAAGAAGCTAGTTTGGGATGATATTTACTCACCGCATCGGCGGTTGGCTTGAGTATAATCGTTTGCCATTGGTCGGTTCGCACAGAAACCGACTGGGGCTCGAAGCCATCATTGGTAATGGTCAGGCTGTCTTGCTGCTTACGTACAGTTATACCAAAGCCCCCTTGTGCACCAGTTTGCAGAAATTTTTTTTCGGAATGAACTAGGATTTTCGCGCCAATAATCGGCGATTTTTTTTCATCAAATACCTGGCCCCGCAGGTAATACTGAGCAGTTACCGGCAATAAAAAGGCACTGAAAAAAAGGTATGTTACCAGTTTTTTCAAGGGATACCAGGGATTGTTTCATTTCTAAGTTAAGAAAAAAACCGACAACGTCCTATTAATCCTCATAAAGCTGGTAAATCTCCCGCAAATTCCGGCCCAACCCATCGTAATCTAACCCGTATCCCAGCAGAAATTTATTAGGCACACTGAATCCACAATAATCGACCTGAATGGGATGCTGAAGGGCATCGGGCTTCATTAAAAGAGAAGCAATGCGCAGTGAGGCAGGCTGTTGTGCCTGCAACTGGGGTAAAAACTCAAACAGCGTTTTGCCAGTATCCACGATATCTTCTACAACCACCACATGCCGACCAGTAATAGGCACATCCAAGCCAATGGATGTAGTTACTTGTCCAGTACTTTTTATGCCCTTATACGAGGCTAATTTAATGAAACAGATTTCGGCCTCCATGTTCAGTTCTTTGAACAGATCGGATGCAAACATGAAAGAGCCATTGAGAATAGCAATAAACAAAGGCCGTTTGCCGTCAAGATCTGCCCGCATTGCTGCGGCAACGCGGACAATTTGTGTGTTGATCTCTTCTTCAGACAAATAGGTCTGAAAAGTTCGGTCGTGTACCTGTATACGTGACATGGGTGTATGATTCAATTGGGGGTATTGTGTTGTGCCGTGTTCATTCGTTCAATAACCTGTAAGGTATATTGATTGAGATTGTATCGTTCGATCAGACTGATCAATTTAGTGGGATATTGGGATCCGGTAGCATATCCGGCTTTCTTCAAACCATAGGCCCAAGCTTTGTAATCCGTTGGATCTAATGAAAATAAATGTGTGTAAAAAGGGCGATAGCGTAAAAAATCACTGTGGTCACGATAACTTTCCTCCACTGAGGGATATTTTCTGAAGCATTCACCAAGCTCATCGTCATCATGGTAGATACGCCCACCCTTCCATTCGTTTTTACATTTGATGCCAAAATGATTATTGGCTTCTTTGGCTAGTATACTGTTTCCACACTCCGACTCCAGGATACCCTGGGCAAGCGTGATGGCTGCCGGCACACCGGAACGTTCCATTTCCGTCATGGCAAATCGAGCATAGGCCTCAACATATTGCTGTTGCGTCATCTTCTGTGCAAACAATGTTTGACAACAGAGGCACAAAAGAAAAAATAAAAAACGATGTTTCATGGTTTTTTTCGAATCAGGGTTATGCCATCACGAACGGGTAGCATGAGTTGTTCAACACGATGGTCCTTGGCAACATGCTCATTGAATGCCTGGATGGCTTTGGCGTTCTTCCCTTCCGGTGGTTGTGCCAACACTTGTCCGTGAAACAGCACATTATCTGCCAAAATCCAACCACCCGGCCGCAACCGAGGCAAAGTTAGTTCGTAATAAGGAATATATCCAACCTTGTCCGCATCGATAAAAACCAGATCCCAGGTTTCATCTAGCGACGGAATAATGGCATTGGCATCACCAACATGAAGCCGGATTTGCTCATTGTAAAGCGATCGATTAAAATAAGTGCGGGCTAACTCGGCATCTGCCTCACGGAGTTCGATGGTGTGGAGTTGCCCACCTTCGACCAGGCCGGCGGCCAGACAAAGCGCACTATACCCAGTAAATGTACCAATCTCCAATACGCGACAAGGTTGAATCATGGCTGAGAGGAGGCGAAGCAATTGGCCCTGATAAGATCCGCTGAGCATGTGAGCATGTGGATGGTTCGCCATTGTATACGCCTGCAACTCCGCTAACAAGGGATCCGTATCCGATGAATAATGTTGTACGTACGATTCTACCTCCGGGTTAAGCCAGTTCATGGTTTGCTGGTAGTTTTTGTGCCGTTGGTTTCGAGATCAGGTATAAGCCCGTAAACGTAAGGATACCGTTTATCAGAATCAATTCGTTACCGATTTTATAACCGTTGTAGATGGCCGTCGACCATTCTTGCAATCCCAGCGTAAGGTGAAGTTTCTTTTCATACCACTCCGGACTGCTGAACAAATCCAGGATAGCAGCCAAAAGCGGCGCACTGATGCAAACCGGCCAGATATAGGACTCATTCAATTTTCGTTTGGTCAAAATACCAAATGCGAATAAACCAAGTAAGGGTCCGTAGGTTATACCCGCAAATTTTAGAATAAAATCAATAATCAGTTTATCATTAATCCACTTGAACAAAAGCACCATCAGGAAAAAAATGTGAGCGAAACTAAGATGCACCAACAGCCTTTTTCTTTTTTTAGCAGCCTCATCCTTGACTGATTCCTGGAGATTCAGCATATCGATGCAATACGACGAAGTAAGTGAGGTGATGGCGCCATCCACACTTGGAAATAACGCAGAGATCAGCGCAATGATAAAGATTATTCCCAGCGTTCCGCCGAAAACGTCGCTCAGCGCAATAAAGGGGAACAGGTCATCGGGTGCCTGTTTGATGCCGTTTTGCTCGGCATAGAGATATAAGACACCACCCAGTACCAGAAACAACATATTCACAATCATCAATACGCCCGTGAACGTGAGCATATTTTTCTGTGAGTCGCGAAGATTTTTTACACTGATATTTTTTTGCATCATTTCCTGATCCAGTCCGGTCATGGCAATGGCAATGAACATTCCGCCAATGATATGTTTCAGCGCAAACGAACCGGCTAATACATCACCATTGAAAATTTGCGTATACCCTTTGTCATGCATCATCGACAGTGCCCCACCCAAGTCTGTTCCGAGGGCCTTGATAATAACAACGATGCAGACCACTAACCCGGTGAGCATGCCGGTGGTTTGCAACGTGTCTGTATAGATTATTGTTTTAACGCCACCTTCCACGGTATACAGTAAGATCATCAGCAAGATGACCAACGTGGTTACCACAAAGGGAATTCCCATGTCGTCAAAGATGAACGTCTGGAGAATACTGATGACCAGGTACAACCTGGCGGTAGCACCAACCGTGCGGGAAAGAATGAAAAAGAACGAACCAGCCTTATGTGCTTTGGAACCGAACCGTTGGCCTAGGTATACATAGATACTGGTAAGGTTCAGGCGATAATAGAGCGGCAAGAGTACGAAAGCAATGACTAGGTATCCCAACAAATAACCCAAAACGACCTGATAATAGAAAAAGTGACCAGCACCCACACCACCTGGCACACTCACAAACGTAACACCGCTCAAGGAAGTTCCAATCATCCCAAAAGCAACCAGCATCCAATTGCTTTTACGGTTGCCGATGAAAAAAGACTCATTATTGGAACCTCTAGAGGTATACCAGGCAACCCCCAGCAGCAATAAAAAATAACCAACAACAAATAACAACAAGATTGAAGAAGACATGGGCTCGATCAATTCGTGAAAGGCTAAGATACAGAAATGAAAGGAGGTGACTCGGTTTTAGACAGTTCTTCTGCGAGTCAGTTCTTTTTCGATCAGCGACAATTCCCGTCCGGTTTGTCCGGCAACCGATGAATTTTCCTGTGCCCGACGCATCAGGTAAGGGACTACATCACGAATTGGACCGAAAGGCAGGTATTTACTAACCCGATAACCGTGCGCGGCTAGGTTAAATGTGATGTTATCACTCATGCCAAACAATTGCGAGAAATGGAGATGCGGATGATTGCGCGACAACCCTTTTTCAACAAGATAATTTGCTGCCAGCAGGTTGCTGGATTCATTGTGTGATGCCAGTATGGTGCAGACCGAATGGATATGTTCTAAACAAAACAACAGGGCTGCATCGTAGTCGCGATCACAGGACGCTTTATCAGGCTGGATGGGCGACGAATACTGAAGCAACTGTGCGCGTGCCCGTTCTTTCTCCATGTAAGCGCCCCGAACCAGCTTCACGCCAAGAATAAATGATCGATCCTGCGCGGCTGCCTGACAATCTCTCAGAAAAGCCAGTCGGTCATGGCGATAGAGTTGGATAGTATTGTAAACAATCGCCGTTGACTGGTTGTACTGATCCATCATCAGCATAGTCAAGGCATCTACCGGATCCTGTATCCAGGATTCTTCCGCATCAACCAGTATGCCTACCTGATGCTGATTGGCTTCTGTACAGATGCGATGTAACCGGTGCACCACCCGATCCCACTCAGCACGATCGGATTCATGCAAGGATTGAATGGCCGCGGCATATCGCTTCATCAACGTGGATGCTTCACTCAAACGCATAGACGCATCAATATGTTCAAGGAGTGAGAACCGCGCAATACCGGTTACTTTGATACTGATGAACGGAATATTGGGTTGGGTAGCGGCATACGCAACCACACGGATAAACTCGTGGGTGGATGCCTCAAAGGCTTCTTCTCCTTCTCCCCCTTCAACACCATAATCTAAAATCACTTCCGTTTGGTATTCCTGTAACCGGTCAACGACCGGCGCTGTTTCCTCCAACGATTCACCGCCCACAAACTGCCGGAAGATGGTATTTCGGATAATGATTTTGGTAAAGGGAATTCGAAAACGAATGGCCAGCGGCATCAGGGTCAACCCTAACCGAAGCAACCAGGGCTTACCCATCGTGTAGAAAAGCCATCGGGCTTTCCGCAACTCACCGTCTGTTTTATAGGCAAAGGCAGACGCTGTATTGTCGAATGAAACAGGATGGTTGGAATGCTCAGGCATAGTTAAAGAAAGACACAAAGGTAATAAACTCAGCCGTCTTTCAGGTGGGATGCAGGCGCTGCACGCAAACTCAGCGATGCTGCCTGAACCGCCTGCGAGACCATGAAATGACTGGTGTTTCTAACCAGTGGAACGAAAGTGAAGCCAGCAAAATGGACAATACAACCGTTAGTAGGGAAAGCACAATACCCTGCATTGAACCACAAGAACGTAATGTGCAATAAATCGGCACATGAAAGATATACAGCCCGTACGAAATCCGACCAATATAGGCTAATGGTCGGCTTGACAAGATTGTTTGAAAAATCGATGGATTCGTTGACGCAGCAGATCCATTTAGTATCCAATATAAATAACAAACCGGCACTGCAATGTATTTCCACCAACCGCCCCATAAGACAATCAGCACCAATCCGACCGCCATAATCCACTCCAGTCCGTTTGATGTGAGGTTGATTGCTTTGTTTTTGATTATGACAGCGCCCAACGCTCCCATGAACAGACTAAAGCCGTGCGGAAAAAGTCCTACCCACCGATAAGCAGTAAGTCCTGGAATAAAATCGAGATAAAACTGGCCATAACATAAAAGCATACACGAAAAAGCGAGTAACAGGCGATACAAGGGCTTACCCGGAACCAGCAACAGCAACAGCGGCCACAGTATGTAAAATTGGACCTCTAGTGATAAACTCCAGAAATGCGTCAATGGTGTAAGCGTATGGCCTTGATATACCGGCATATAATTCGCATAGAAAAAAAACAAGTCTTTCCAGCGGCTGTTCATACTCTCTGAATCAATTAGCCATAATAACAACAGGCAGAGGAAATAAACCGGTATTATGCGGGCGGCTCGGCGGGCCAGAAATACTGCATACCACTGCCAACTCCTTGAATCGTTGGCAAGGAAACGGGTTGTGATTAAATAGCCCGATAGGATAAAGAACAAATGCACGCCCCACAAGCCAGTTTGGTATTCAGCAGCCCGGGATCCGCCGAGATG
>JBJTXG010000039.1:0-6062 GCA_046082125.1 Ferruginibacter sp.
GAGGTGCAAAAGTACTGCCATTCAAAGGAATGCCGTCAAATTGACAGAAGAAAAAAAGGGGAGACTTCGTCGGGGGAGGATCGTGCCGTTATTTGACAACCTGAAACTTGCCGGATTCTAGCACCCGGCCATATTGGTCGCGGAGCTGATAGATATAAATACCGCGTAGATAATCCTGCAAATTAACCGTGGCATTGCTGGTGAGGCCTTGTACTTCGGTCATGCGTTTACCTACAAAATTGAAAATATGCAATGAGTAGATCGTTTGCTTCTGACTAACGACATTGAAACGAATAAAGGCCACCGCCGGATTGGGGTAGAAGCTGACTATTTTGTCAGGGTTCGCTCCCGAAATACTCCGACCCGTCTGGGCATGTGCCCACGTGGCAACACAAAAAAACAGGCAGAATATGACAAGACCTTTTTTCACTTATCTAAGGTAGGAAAACCAATTTGAAATCGGTTCAATACGTATCTCTTTTTTTGATTATCCGGCCAATTGGTCCAAAACGGCATGAATTGCGTCAAAATTGGGTACCTGACCGGCATTATCGAGCACCTCGGCATATTGTATAATGCCTTGTTTGTCAATAACAAAAGCAGATCGTTGGCTGACTCCTTTCATATTCATGTCGGTAAATGACGCATAGAGACAGTCGTAAGCAGCAGAGGTCTCTTTATTGAAATCACTAAGCAGCGGAAAGGAGATGGATTGGTCCTCTTTGAACGCGGCCAGTGTAAAAATGGAATCGACCGAAATGCCCAAAACGGCGGTATCGGCCCGGTCATATCGGGCTATATCGTCTCGTACGCCACATAATTCCTTAGTACAGACACCGGTGAAGGATTGGGGAAAAAACAACAATAACACGTTTTTTTTGCCGGCAAAATCGGCCAGACTGGTAATTGTTTTGGAAGAGTCGTATAACGAAAAATGGGGGGCAGCTTGTCCTACTGATAATGGCATAAATTTATTTTTCTTTTAAACAGCAAAGTTGGTAAAAAAGTTCACATCATCCAACAAAGAAACCCTGCCTAGGGACAGGGCTCTCTGTTATCCAAACAATCCATAAAACAAAATCGGTATTCGGCAGAATCAGGACGAGGGTTTTAGGATCGTTGGTTAGAATTTCGGGCAGCGGATGGCATCCATGCTGCTATTTTCTTTTTTGGCTTTTTGGTAGGTGAGTGATATTTCAAAACCGCCACGGCCTCTGCTGGCCTGTTTCAGTTGTGAAATGTTGGCATCGTAACTAACGGCAACGGCTATTGGACGACACTCGAGTTTGGCAACCGGAATGATAGCATCTTTCCAACGCATATAAGCACCCGCATGGAAAAAGTACCGGGCCTCCGTCTCATCTTCCTGTAAACGCCAGGAGTATAAAGCACCTCCCGTGATTTCCTGGTGACTGCCCTGACGGGAGAAATCCGATTGCAGGGTGAAATAAGATTTGTCGGTCATGCCAATCCGTACGCCACCCGATGCAACCCATTTAGGTGTCATCTCGACGTCGGTGGCTGAATAAAAGGATATTTTTTTGGAACGGTTGAAGTGATGGTAGGCGAGTCCTACGAAGAAATTGTTGGCAGGATTTTCACCCAATTGGGCGTTCAGACTCATACCCACACTTCCGTCAAAATAAGCATAGGAAGGTGCGAGCATGGTTTCACCGTCACTCAGGTTGCCATTAAAGGCCGTTCCGTCATATTGATTATTGGTAGTCATTTTGCTGCGGTCAAGACGGCGTTGAACAAGTCCGCCCATGAAGCCCAGGGACAGATAAATGTTTTTTTCGTCACTCAGGGATTTCTGATAATTAATGGCCGGGAGTACCTGGGTACTGGTGAGTGCGATGGTACCGGCTTTATCATACGTGACTTGTCCGCCTATTGTCAGGTAGTCGCTACCGTTACCAACGGCCATTTTATATTCACCACTTAAGGAAGTGGTTTGATAGGCATCGGTTATCGAGTTCCATTGCGAGCGGTGTACAGATTGTATCCGAATATCTCCGGTAAACAAACCAGCCAGTGATGGATTGCGTAAAATGGGTGTTTCAAAAATTTGAGAGAAGTGGATGTCCTGCGCGCTAGCTTGGTATAAGCCAAGGCTTAGCATGGCCAGCAGGATGGCCATTGGTGTACGTTTCATGGGTTTGGATGTTTGGATGTACGGTACTATATAAACGTCAGACCAGGTTGTTTTATTGAGTAAGAAAAAAAATAAATTCGCTGAAACCCTATAAAAAACAAGGCCTGCGCGAGGCAGACCTTATTTTTTTTCATAAAACAAAAGCAACTATCCGTTGGGATCTTCTTGTTCTGATCCGCGGATCCTGGGGGTTAAGCTGCCACCGGCAGCGGGTTTTTATTTCAAGAGTGCGATATTTCCTTTAAAGGTTAATGTGGTGTTGTTGTCGCAGGTAACTTCTACCACGTATACATATACATCAGGTGTCAATTTCCGGCCGCGGAATGTACCATCCCAGCCTTTGGAGGCGTCATTTGCACCCAGGTTGTCACGTTCGAACACAACTTCACCCCAGCGAGAGAAGATTTTCATTTTGCGAATGGTGAAGATGCCGCTGCCTCGAGGGAAGAAAACATCGTTCATACCGTCTCCGTTTGGAGAGAAGGTGTTTGGAATGAACATGTTGGCACCATTGCAAAGAACGTTTACGGTTAGCTCGTCGGTGGTAACACATCCGCCGCGGTTTTTCACCTGAACGGTGTACGTAGTGGTTTCACGCGGCTTTACGGTAACACCGGGGAAGTTATCGCGGAAGATAGAACCGGTTGGCGACCAACGGGCTTCGATAACATCCGCCGATATACGGGGCATCAATTCGATGGATTGACCAACATTGATGGTTTTGTCTTCACCAGCCTCTACGGTTGGGTAGTTGAACACAACGATGGGCACATAGCCGGTATCACGGAAACAACCTTTATCGTCGAATCCGATCACCATGTAGCGGGTGGATTCTCTCGGTGAGGCCAACGGAGAAGCAGCGGTGGCATTGTCTAAACTGGCAGCCGGAGACCACTCGTAGCGGAAGGCACCAGCAGCCGAAATACGAAGTGAATTGCCCTGGCACAGCGAGTCGCGTTTGCTGACGGTGATGCCAAATGGTTTCTTCACAATCACTTTTACCGTATCGCGGCTGGAACAACCATGAATCGTCGTTCCGGTTACGAAGTAAGTCATGTCATTATTAGGATTGGCTAATGGGCTGGCACAATCGGTGCAACTGAGTCCGGTAGCCGGAGACCAATTGTAGGTGGCTCCGCCGGTTGCGGTCAACACGACACCGGTCCCTTTGCAAGAGAAGGTATCTTGGCCAGCAGAAATGACCGGTATGGCATAGGCTTCAATGGTTGCAGTGGTTGTTCCTACACAACCGGTGCTGTTGGTTGCCGTCAGCGTGATCGGGTATTGTCCGACCATGCCATAGGTTTGAACCGGCGGTTGTTGCAGGGTAGATGTTTGTCCGTTACCAAAAGACCAAGACCACTGAATATTGGAGGTATCCGGAGCAGCCAGTTGGGCTTCGAACCGAACATCAAGTCGGACACAACCATTGGCACTCCGTTGGATCGCCGGTTGCGGAGAAGCAACAACACGCACAGGTGTGGTGCTGACTGCAGTATCACGGCAACCGTGTTGTGTTTGAACGATCAACTGTGGATAGAAGGTGCCACTGCCAGCAAATGTATGCGTAGGGTTGGCTGTATTGGCGGATTGCCCATCACCAAAGCTCCAGGTATAGCCGGATATGATGTCATTAGAAGACGTTGTATTGGTGAATGGCACCTGGCCATTGTTACAAAACGAGGGTGCGTTAAAATTAAATCCAGCCGATACGGTATAGACCCGAATGGTATCTCTGCCGGCAATTGGAACGACGCAACCTGCAGTATCGCGGAGCAACACTCGTGGTAGATAAGAGCCCGCCGTCGTGTAGCTATGCGATTGTGTATGGTTATTGCTGACAACAGTTGTACCATCGCTGTAATCCCAAACAAACGAATGGGCATTTTGGGCGTTCACGTTAAAGTTGACGCTGTAAGGAGCACAACCGGCAAGTCCGCCATAGCTGAAGGTCCCACTTGGTCCACGCACCACAATTGTTCTCGTACGGGTAGATGTACATCCGCCGGGTCCGGTAATGCTCAGGCGAGATACAAAGGTTCCGGCAGTAGCATAGAAGTGGGATGGATTGGCAATGGATGAACTCGTGCCATCACCAAAATCCCAGCTCAATGAGGTGTAGTTTAGGGAGTTGTTGGTGAAATTGACAATCAGTGGAGGGCAGGTTCCCAGGGTATCACTAACGGTATAACGGGCATAGGGTGTTACAATCGAAACGAGGTTATTCATGGTAACCGAATCGCGGCATCCGTTCTGGTCAACCACATTCAGTGAAACGGAATAGTTGCCATTGGCTGCATATAAATGGGCTGGGCTTTGTAGCGTTGACGTAGCGCCATCACCAAAGTGCCACAGATAAGTTAATCCGGAACCGGTTGATGTGTTGTTGAATTGAATATTTCTTCCCGGACAGCTCAGGGTATCAAATGAGCTGAACGATGCAACCGGATGAAATACATTGACCATGCCACTTCGCGTAGCTGTATGCGAACATCCGCTACTATCCACTACCGTTAGACTGACCGTGAAGCTGCCGCCAATGGTGTAAATATGTGAGGCGAATCCGGTGGTAGTGGTATCTGTCTGACCATCGCCGTATTGCCAAATCCACAGGGCTAGTCCGTTACGGCCATCGCTGCGCGAACTGTCACGGAACGAAACCAGATTAGATGAACAGATATTCCGAACCGATGACGTGAAATTCGCCGTTGGGCCATTGACCCGAATGTAACGGGGTTTAATCACCGTATCACGACAACCGTTTCTGTCTGTACTGAGCATTGTAATCGTATAAATGCCCGGATTGTAATACACTTTGGTGATGCTGTTTCCTGTACCGGATGTATTATCGCCAAAATTCCATCGGAAACTGGCAAATAAACTGGGGGTTATGTTGGTTACTTGGAAGGTGGTGCTGTTGTCGCGGCAAATAATCGTATCGGTTGCACTGAAATTGGGGCGCTCATTAACCGCAACAACCGTTTTTGTTTTTGTGTATTGACATCCGGTTGTTTGATTGTAGACGGTCTGGGTTACCGTATAGCTTCCTGAAACGGCATATACATGAATGGGGTTTTGTTGGGTAGACGTGTTGCCATCGCCAAAATTCCAGCTCCAGGTGTCGGCCCCAATCGATTCATCCATAAACTCTTTACGCATTCTATCAGTACAACTTCCAATGACTCTGAATCCGGCAATGGGCGGCGCTATGTAAATGTAATTGGGTTTGATCAGTGTATCGCGGCAACCATTATTGGATGCTATCAACGTTACGGTCATAAATCCTGTATCCACGTAGGTATGACTTGGATTCTGTTGGATAGAACTGGTGCTGTCACCAAAATCCCAAAACCATTCGTTTACTTGTCCTGCAGGCGTGCTGGCATCTGAAAAAATAACCGGCACGTTGGCACAGGTTTGTAATGGATTGGCACTGAAAGCAGCTTGTGGACGAACACCGGCACGGATGCCATCTAAATACGTTACCGTATCCGTACAACCAACGGTGCCACCTATACCTGGAATTTTGGCACGGGGGCAACGTCTTCCAACGCCAACCCAACGTATACCTATACACAACAAGGCAACTATGCTGTTTCACTGACCGCCACCGGATCCAATGGTTGTTCGGCTAGTCTGAACAGAAATCAATTTGTCACTATCCAACTACCGGTTGTGGGTATACGCGAATTACCTCAACGTGGTTGTGCTCCCTTTGAGTGGCAATTTGAACATGTGGTATACGGCGGTGACCCCATTGCAACGTATCACTGGGATTTCGGTGATGGCACAACGTCCACACAGCAAAGTCCCACACACGTTTTTGACTCGGGCACCTATAATATTCAACTGAGTATTGTAACTACCGCTGGTTGTACGGATACGGTAAAGGATTTAGATGGCATCC
>JBJTXG010000040.1:0-2604 GCA_046082125.1 Ferruginibacter sp.
GGCGAAACCGGTCCTTGCGGCCCCTGTAACGAAATTCATGTGGATTGCCGAAGCAATGAAGAACGGGCCCAAACACCCGGAAGCGCCCTCGTCAACAACGATCATCCCCAGGTTATTGAAATCTGGAACAACGTATTCATCCAATACAACCGAAAAAAAGACGGCACCCTCGAACCATTGCAAGCCCGCCACGTTGATACCGGCATGGGCTTTGAAAGACTGGTTCGTGTACTGCAACAAAAACAAAGCAATTACGATACCGACGTTTTCAGCGGCACGATTGCCGAAACAGAGCGACTGACCGGAAAAAAATACCAGGCCCTTGATGATAAACAAAGTATCGCGTTTCGGGTACTGGCTGATCATATCCGCGCCATCGGATTTACTATCGCCGACGGCCAATTGCCGTCCAATACCGGCGCCGGCTATGTAATTCGCCGAATCCTGCGACGAGCCGTACGCTATTATTACTCCTACCTGGACTACAAACAGCCATTGCTCTACCAACTGTTGCCTGTGATTGCCAAGCAATTTGAAGATGTATTCCCGGAGCTGATCCAGCAACAGGATTTTGTAGCCAAAGTCATTCGAGAAGAGGAAGATGCGTTTTTGCGAACCCTCGACAAAGGCCTGAAGCGGATGGACAGCATCATACAATCCTCCTTATCCAGCGGAACCATCTCCGGTGCCGATGCCTTTGAACTGCTTGATACTTACGGCTTCCCGATTGATCTTACCCGGCTTATCGCCACCGAACAGCAGTTAGCTGTAGACGAAGCTGGTTTTGACGCCGAGATGGGTAAACAAAAAGCGCGAAGCCGCGCTGCCACGGCGCTGGATACTGAAGACTGGCAGATAATCAACGAAGGCAATGCCGCAGGCTTTGTCGGATACGATACCCTCGAACATACCACCGAAATACTCCGATACCGAAAAGTAACCAGCAAAGGAAAAGAACGATACCAGCTGGTACTGGCCGCCACGCCTTTCTATGCAGAAAGCGGCGGACAAGTTGGTGACCGGGGCGTACTAACGGTAAACAATAGCCGCATTCAGATCGTTGACACACAAAAAGAAAATGACCTGATTATACATCTAGCTGATCAACTGCCCGAAGACCTGTCGGGGGCCGTTCAAGCCGCTGTAGATGCCGATCGGCGGAAGGCCATTGCCATCCATCACAGCGTAACCCACCTCATGCACAGCGCCCTGCGAACCGTTCTCGGTAAACATGTGGCACAGAAAGGCAGTATGGTCAACGACGAACAACTTCGTTTCGACTTTTCTCATTTTGCCAAAATGACCGATGAGGAGATTGGACAGGTGGAAAAACTAGTGAATGAAAAAATTCGGGCGAATTGTCCTGTGGTGATCCGAAGCATGTCAAAAGAAGAAGCGATTGCCATGGGGGCTATGGCCCTGTTTGGTGAGACATATGGTGATCAGGTTCGGGTGGTCATCATGGATCCCGATTATTCGATCGAACTCTGCGGCGGAACCCATGTTGGTTCGACTGGTGAAATTGGTCTCTTCAAACTAATCAGCGAATCGGCGGTAGCGGCCGGTGTTCGTCGGGTAGAAGCTCTTTCCGGAAAAGCCGCCGAAAACTGGATGAATGCACAACTGTCGGTGCTTGATAGCGTCCGCACGATGCTGAAAAACAGCAAAGACCTGCCACGCTCCATTGAACAATTACAAGCGGAGAATCAGTCCCTGTCTAAGCGCATCGAAATGCTGGAAGCCCGGCAATTGGTGGGCATCCGCAATGAACTCCTGCAGAAAGACCAGATAATCGAAAACATCTCCTATATAGGCGAAATCGTGGAAGTGCCCCATGCCGATGCGCTCAAAAAACTCTGTGCCGACCTCAAACATCATGTGCATGACCATGTGATTGTACTGTGCAGCAATATCAATGGAAAAGCCTTTGTAGCCGTTGGTGTGAGCGAAACCGTCATCGCTGCCAAACAGGTTGATGCTCAGCAACTCATCAAAGAACTGGTGGCTCCGGCCATTCAGGGCGGCGGGGGCGGACAAAAAACCCTGGCTACGGCAGGAGGCACCAATACCAGCGGATTCCAGGACCTGCTGGAGGCGGTTAAAAGCCGGTTGGGCTAATCCCGGTCACCTCAACGAAATCCTTGCCAAACGGGGATAAACTGCGTATCTTTACGCCTTGCAACGACTCATGAATAACATGGAATATAATACCACCCGGAATCATCTTTCGATGAAAGAATATGGTCGCCATATTCAAAAAATGGTGGATGATCTGCTGAACGTGGAGAATCGCGAACTCCGTCAGAAAAGCGCGGAAGCCATCATCGAACTGATGGGTTTTCTCCATCCGCATCTGAAAAATGTGGAAGACTTTCGCCATAAACTCTGGGACCATCTTTTTTTAATCAGCGATTTCAAACTCGATGTAGAAAGTCCATACCCCATTCCTACCCGGGAAACCATGAAAGCCCGGCCACAAAAACTGCGCTACCCCAAAAAATACCCTAAATACAATCACCTGGGTAAAAACATTGAACACGTCATCGACAAAGCGCTGAAAGAAGAGAATCCGGAAAAAAAGCAAGGATTTGCCAACTGCATCGC
>JBJTXG010000041.1:0-8447 GCA_046082125.1 Ferruginibacter sp.
GTGTTAGGTGATTGTTACAAAGAGCAAGTGTATGCCCTTGCCCGCTATATCAATCGAACCGAAGAACGCATACCCATCAACATTCTGCAAAAAGAACCCAGTGCCGAGTTGAGACCCGACCAGCGAGACAGCGACACGCTGCCCGATTATCCAACGCTGGATGCATTGTTGTATCAATATATTGAACGACGGCAAGGTCCTCGCGAGATTAAAGCACAGGGCTTTGATCCAGCCCTGACCGACCGGGTACTGGGCATGGTAAACCGAAACGAATACAAGCGGAATCAGTTTTGCCCCATCATCCGCATATCGTCCAAAGCATTCGGCATTGGCAGAAGGTTGCCTATTGTCGCTCACTATCTACACTAAGCATGCAAGCCACCGTTTATAAGTCTACTGGTAGTTGGTATCAGGTAAAAACCGAAAACGGTTTTTTTGCCAGCGTACGGCTTGCCGGGAAATTCAAGCTCGACGGATTAGGCACCTCAAATCCAATTGCCGTAGGCGATTGGGTTACCGTAGAAGGCGTTGATAATGTGGATACCGCGGTCATAACGGAAATCCATAAACGAAAAAACCATGTGGTGCGCGTATCCCCCCAGCGAAAAAAACAACACCATATCATTGCTGCCAATCTGGATCAGTCGGTGTTGATCGCAACGTTCAAAGAGCCCAAAACCTCTACCGGTTTCATCGACCGCTTTTTGATTACCTGCGAAGCCTATCATATTCCGGCCGTACTCGTATTCAATAAAATCGACCTGTTAACAGCGGCTGACCACGAGGCCCAGGAGCAATGCCTTGAGCGGTATCGCACCATTGGGTATCGCAGTTTTGGCATCAGTGTACACGATAAAAAAGGAATTGATGTCTTACTGGATATCCTGCATGCAAAAACTACGCTGCTGAGTGGCCACTCCGGCGTGGGTAAATCCACCCTGATCAATACATTGTTTCCGGAATTCGCCTTGCGAACAGGTGCCGTGAGTGCCTGGAGTGGTAAAGGGTTGCACACGACGACCTTCGCGGAGATGTTTGATCTGCCCGGTGGCGGATCCGTGATTGACACACCCGGCATCCGCGAGTTGGGACTCGTCGATATGTCGCGCGAAGAACTATCGCATTATTTTCCCTAAATGCGAGACCGTCTGAACGAGTGTCAATTCAATAATTGCATGCACATCAACGAACCGGGTTGTGCCATTAAAAAAGCACTGGCTCGTGACGACGATAGCATTTCTATTGAGCGGTATCAGAGTTACCTGAACATGCTCGACAGCATCGATCCTGTTTCGTATTGATTAAAAAGCCCGGCGTTCCAGAAAATGCGCCAGTTCCATAACGGCCAGATTGTCTTTTCGGAGCGACTGAATACGTTGCGGAAAAATACTCACGCCTTCAAAAATATTGTAATGCAAGGTCAGGCATTGTCCCTTGTATCGGAAATCCCAGTCGAGATTGTCCTGATCATCTACCTGATTGATGAAATCAACGTGCAGGTGTTCGGCCAGCGTGTGGGCAATGGCATAAAATTTTGAGATGCCGCAGTTGTCATCGATTACGGCTTCGGTTCCTCCGGTTTTTGTTTTGAGTTGGTACGACATAGGGTATGGGTTTACGGGTATAAAAATCAGTATCCGAATTTGTTGCCACCCCGGTATTTTGATTTCCGGATGGCTTTTTGTACATCCCGTCGCTGATCACTCAACCGCTCCGCTCCAAGGGATGATCCACTGACCGGACAACCATATTTTGGTCGGCGGAAAAGAGAACAACTACTCAAACACAAGGATGCCATTAGAACAAGAAAGAAGAACAGTCGCATATTGGTATGATTCGATGAGGATTGCAAGATAACAAATGCCTCATAAATCCTTGAACCAGCGGCTATATGTCAAATAATTGTTCGCGATGCGTTGAATTTCCCCTTCCATCAGCTCCGGGCTCACCGATTTCACTTTTTTGGCTGGAACACCGGCATAAACCGAACCGGGTTCAACAACCGTTTTTTCCAAAACCACGGCACCAGCTGCGATAATGCTGTTGCTTCCGATTACGGCCTGATCCATAATGATGGCGCCCATCCCAACCAGCACATTTTCGTGGATAACGCAACCATGCACGATGGCATTGTGTCCGACACTAACATTATTTTCAAGGATCGTGCCACATTTCTGATACGTGCAATGGATGATGGCGCCGTCCTGAATATTGACTTTGTTTCCGATCCGAATGGAATTGACATCACCACGTACAACGGCATTAAACCAAAAACTGCAATCATCGCCGGTGATGATGTTACCAACTAGTGTGGCATTGGGGGCTATAAAGCACCGTTGTCCAAGTTGAGGCAGGATGCCGTTGACAGGATAGATATGGGCCATTATGTATTAATTTTGAAAAAAAATGCCGATTAGCGGAGGTTTAAAATTACGGATTTAACCACGCATGGTTTTCCTCATTTTCCTATGAATCAACGTCAGCTTTTTCTGCAACATGTCGGACAAACATCGCCCTCTCCATTGGCGATTGAAGTAGCCAGCGCATCCGGAACAACCATACGGGATGTACACGGCAAGGAATACCTTGATCTGATTTCCGGGATCAGTGTATGTAATGTGGGTCATGGTCATCCGGCAGTGGTCAAAGCCGTACAGGATCAGGCGGCAACGTACATGCATGTGATGGTATACGGGGAAATGGTCGAATCGCCACAGGTTCGGTATGCCCATGCCCTTACGCAGCAGTTACCGACCAGTTTAAACACTGTTTTCTTTACTACCAGTGGCAGCGAAGCTACCGAAGGAGCCATGAAGCTGGCAAAACGCGTTACCGGACGCACGAAGATGATTTCTTTTTACAATGCCTATCACGGTAGTACCCAGGGCGCGTTGAGTTTGATGGGCGATGAATATTGGCAGCAGGCCTTTCGGCCGTTACTGCCCGGAGTTACCCGCCTTCGCTACAATCAGTTTGCTGACCTGGACCAGATTGATAATCAAACGGCGTTTGTGCTGGCCGAAACCATACAGGCCGAGGCCGGAGTCTTGGTGCCCGATATTGCATGGATGCAGGCCTTGCGAAACCGGTGTACTGAAACCGGGGCTTTGCTCATCCTCGATGAAATCCAATGCGGCTTTGGTCGCAATGGCACCTTGTGGGCCTTTGAACAGTTTGTCATTGTGCCCGATATCGTATTGCTGGGGAAAGCCATGGGCGGCGGGATGCCATTAGGCGCCTTTGTAGCTGATCATACGCTGATGCAGGCGCTAACGCACAATCCGGTGTTGGGACATATCAACACCTTTGGAGGACATCCGGTTTGTTGTGCCGCTGGATTGGCTGCGTTTGAAGTATTATTGCAAGAAAAAATAACGGATACGGTTAAACGAAAAGAAGCTGTTTTTCTGGAAGCATTGCATCATGCCAACATTAGACGAGTATCCAGTTGCGGACTGATGATGGCCGTGCATTTCGATACCGCCGAATTTACTAAACAACTGATCGACCGGTTGATTGAAAAAGGCTTGTTCACCGACTGGTTTCTGTTTGCACCCAATGCCTTGCGGATTGCACCGGCCTTAAACATATCGGAAACGGATATTCGTCGTGCTTGTTCGTTGATTCTGGAAACACTGAACGAGATGGAGCCTTAATCAGGGATGCATGGGCACTTCAATCGCCAGCAACGCCGAATCGTCCATCGCCTGAATGGTAAACACATCGGTATCACGGATACCCAACGCATCTCGTTGAGTCAATGTTATGTCGTTTAGGCATGCTTTACCGCTGATGACAACCAGAAAAACGCCGTTTCCCTCAAACCCGTTTCTATACATCAGGGATTGTCCTGCCTCGAGGTTGGTCAACGAGAAACGAGCATCCTGATTGATCCAGAGAGCTTGATCTTGTTCAATGGGAGACACTACCGTTTGCCATTGATTGATCCGGTCTTTTTGATCAAACGTACGTTGATCGTACCGCGGGGTGATGTTTTTTTGTTTTGGAAATAGCCAGATCTGAAACAGCGTCAGTGGTTCGGTAGCCGAAGCATTGGCCTCCGAATGCATGATGCCCGAGCCGGCACTCATGATTTGAACATCGCCTGCGCGGATGATGCCTTCACCACCGGTATTGTCTTTATGATGCACCGCGCCCGTAAGCGGGATGGTCACAATTTCCATATTATCATGCGGATGGGTAGGAAACTGGCCTCCGCCGGCAATGAAATCGTCATTCAGTACCCGAAGCATGCCGAAATGAATTTTTTTCGGATCGTGGTATTGGGCGAAACTGAAGTAATAATTGGGCTTAAGCCAGCCGTAATCGGCGGAGCCACGGTCGTTGGCTTTGAATAACGTTGTTTGCATGATAACGGACATCTTTGGCAAAATTAAACAATCCGTTTTGATGGGCTATCCCTTCGAAAAATCGAACATCATTGAAGCTTCATCCAGCCTTGAAAGATCACAATCATCGGGTAGAGAACTGCTGCATTCTACTAATTCGTAATAAGGCGAAGGTTGGATGTGGTAATCCGAAAACAGCCATCAATCAATAGTCAACGATCGATCAATAATAAACAATAAACAATCAACAATCAACAATCAACAACAAACCATGAACCGTAAATATCCTAATTCAAATGACTGAAATCCTCATCTGTCAACGATATGTTCACCTCTTCTTGTCTGTTCGTGTTGTATTCGATGATGAAGTTGTTTCGTCCCTCGCCGGTCATGATGTTGAGGTATTTCTGTTGAACCAGCTCCAGCATGTTGAGGAACAGAAAGATCGCATGTATGCGGTTTTCGCAGGTTTCGAAAATCATTTCAAAGGACAGTGTTTTCTCGCGTCGGCAGATATCCAGCATGAAATCGCGGCAGCCCTCCATGGTGTAGTTGTACTGCACAACCGTATGCACCGGCTTGTTGTTTCGTTGCTGAATACGTTGAATGACCCGTTCAAATGCCTTCATCAGCTTGAACAGCGTGACGGCCTGAATTTCGGTGCCTTCACCGGACTCTTCACCAATCTGCGATAATTCTTTTTCGATATTGCCACGCTTGATCATGAGCATGCGGATCGCTTCTAGATCAGCCATCTTCGCCGCCGCCTCTTTGAATTTTTTGTATTCGAGTATTTTATCTACCAGTTCCTGTCTTGGATCAATTTCATTGCCATCGGCATCCAGCTCTTTTCGGGGTAACAGCATTTTTGCCTTGATACGCATCAGCGTACTCACAAACAAAATGAATTCGCTACTGAGTTCGATATTGAGCTTGCCTGATTGGTGGATATGGTCCAGAAAGTCGGTTGTAATGCGGGAGATGGGAATGTTATAGATATCCAGTTCGTCGCGCTCAATGAAAAAAAGCAGCAGGTCAAACGGACCTTCGAACTGATCGAGTTTTATCTGGTAGGTGGGCGTGTTGCTCATGATAGCGGTCAAAGATAATCATCACCCGGATCAAAAAAGTCATCCGAATCCTGAATGGCGAAAGAAAAAATTATTTTGTTTTACCATTTCCGAACTTGTAGGCAAAGCCGATGCCCATCAACTGAAGCCACTGGGGGGCCGGCCCTTTACCCGGTTCGATATTCTTGGTGTTGTCGTCGTAAATCATATCTACATTGAACGTGAAATTGATATACCGGGTGATTTTGGCGGTTATGGCATTGGTCCAGAAAATATCAATGTTTTCCGGATTGGATTTATAGTTCGAGAACAGGTCGAGTTTGGTTTTATAGGTGATGTTTTTGGCAAAGGGGGTGGAGTAGTTGGCAGACAAAAACGCACCCACCTCATATCGAGCCATTTTGTCGGGACTCACGCCATAGAGGTTTTTGATGTCGTTGTTCCCTACAATAATCCACTTAGCGGTCAATGGTGAAAGGAACAGCGATAATTGCTTAACCGGTCGGATATCAAATCCCTGCGAGAAAAGAATCATGGTGGGCTGAAAACTACGGGATGTAAGCGAGGCCGAGTCGGTGCCGGTACTGCTTTTGGTATATTTATATCCATTGGCGAACTGCGAACGCAGGTTGAACAACGACGTCATGTTCAGTTTTTTATTGATAAAAAAACCATATTTACTGGTCAGGTCAATCCGGTCACTTGATTTCCGTCGGCCCAAACTGGTCGTTTGCACCACGCCGATGGCGAGGTCCAGCACATTATCCCAGGCATGTTTATCTTTTTTGTAGAAGGCAAACAGATTCAGGTAGGCATTCATTGAAAACGAAAACTTGTCGCCGCCGGCCGACCAGTTGCTCAAGGTGCCTTGGTTTACGTTCAGGTTGAAGGTGCCGCCCGTTTTCCAGGTGCGAGCCGTGGTGTCATTCGGGTCTTTTTTCACCTCGATGTTGGCATCTTTTTTCAATTCAAGGATGGTGGCATCTTGGGCCATGGCGAATGCCGGGACTATTGCCAGTAATAACAAGAGAGGCTTCATGGCTTTTTTTCTTTTAGTAAATCACGGATCTCAGTGAGCAGGGCGTCCGTAGAAGACGGACCAGCCGGGATATCCTCTTTTTTCTTCTTTTGAAGTGCATTCAATCCCTTGATTAGCATGAACAACACAAATGCAACGGATATGAATTTAATGACCGCGGCCAAGAAGTTGCCGTATTTGACTTCGCCCCATTTCAAGGAGGCAATTTCTTTCACACCGGCTGCTTCCATAGCCGGAGTAAGTAACAACGGTGTGATGATGTCATCCACCAGGGATGAGACAATACTGCCAAAAGCGGCACCAATAATAACCGCTACGGCCAAATCGAGGATGTTTCCCCGCATGGCAAACGACTTGAATTCTTGAAAAAGAGACATGGTAATCATTTTGCTATAAAGTAAAGAAAAATAATGCGTTACCGCAATCCAGTGTGTATAATTCAGGTGCCCGATTGACCAAATACGCATCATTCAAAAGAAAAGGTCATTTTTGCAATGTAACATGCAAACACGGTTCTCCGATTGGCTTCTGTATATCCTGTTATCTCTGATCTGGGGGAGCAGTTTCATTTTAATTGAAGCCAGTTTGCAGGCACTCTCTCCGATGCAGGTAGCCTCTTTGCGCATTGTTTCAGCTGGTTTGTTCATGTTGCCCATTGCCGTGCGTTGGATTTTTACATTCACTGCTAAGCAACTCGCCATTATTTTTCTATCCGGTGTGTTAGGTAATTTATTGCCTTCATTTTTGTATTGTTTTGCAGAGAGCGGAGGCATTGAAAGTTCATTTGCCGGGGCGCTGAATGCGCTGACGCCGGTATTTGCGATCCTGGTTGGGTCTCTGTTTTTTGGCATACAAACCAGCGTCCAAAAATTGGTGGGCATTTTTGTCGCTTTTGTTGGCTGCATGGCGTTATTCTGGAGCCGGGAAGGTGGTTTAGAAGCCGTGCCCCTTGTACCCATGTTACTGATTTTTGGAGCAACGGCCTGTTATGGAACCAATGTAAACCTTGTTTACCGAAATTTGAAAGATATTCCACCGCTGCCCATTGTGGCAGTCGCCTTATTGTTGAATGCCTTACCGGCCATGGCCGTGCTAGTGTATGCCGGTTTCTTTGAGCTGACTTTTCAGAACCCGGCTATCCGGGAATCGATCGGATACGCCTGTTTATTGGGCATTGGCGGGTCTGCACTGGCTAGCATCCTGTTCTATGTCCTGATCCAACGTGCCGGTACGGTATTCGCCTCCCTGGTTACCTACGGCATTCCTTTTGTGGCTTTTGGCTGGGGTATTTGGGATGGCGAGGCCCTTTCGGCAGCCTCGGTGGGCAGTCTGCTGGTTATTCTGCTGGGGGTATTTTTGGCAAACCGAAAACCGGCACAACTTGTTGCTGAAAAGCGGCAATAAATTTCCATTTTTTGAGGGTGGTTTTGGTTCTCAACCCTTACCTTTGCGGCTCAAAATCAACCTAACCACAAACCATTCATATGGCCAACACAGGTAAAGTAAAATCAGTGATCGGCGCGGTCGTCGACGTACAGTTTGGAAAAGAGTCTAAACTCCCCGAAATCATGAATGCGCTTGAGCTCAAGCGCGAGAATGGAGACACGCTCGTGCTCGAGGTTCAACAACATCTTGGTGAGGACAGTGTTCGTACGATTGCCATGGATGGTACCGAAGGGTTGGTGCGGGGTACGGAAGTGGTCGATACGGGTCGCCCCATTACCATGCCGGTGGGCGAAGGGATTAAGGGGCGTCTGTTCAATGTAACAGGTGACGCCATTGATGGTTTGCCGCAGGTTAGCAAAGAAAAAGGTCGCGCCATTCATGCCAAACCGCCGCTGTTTGAAAACCTGAGCACGGCATCAGAAGTACTCTACACCGGTATCAAGGTGATTGACCTGATTGAACCCTATGCCAAGGGTGGTAAAATCGGGTTGTTTGGTGGAGCCGGCGTAGGTAAAACCGTATTGATTCAGGAACTGATCAACA
>JBJTXG010000042.1:0-3685 GCA_046082125.1 Ferruginibacter sp.
CAATGCCAATATCACAATCAATGTGTCTACTACGACCACGTGGACCGGTACGAGTACGAATTGGTTTGATGCCAGTAACTGGTGTGGAGGTATACCCACTTCAAATAGAGATGTATTGATTCCATCGGGTCTTTCCAACTATCCAAACGTACTATCTGGCAATGCACTTTGCCGAGACCTCACGCTACAGTCCAATACCAGTTTGACTATTTCAAGTGTTGGCGGAATAAGTATTTCCGGAAATACAAACAACGACGGCAATATTATCAACAATGGGCGAATCACCTTGAATGGGACCTTGGCTCAGAGCTTTCCAGGAGGTAATTCAGGAGTTATATCAAAGATGAATGTATTGGAAGTGAGTAAACAAGGGATAGGTACGAATGGCGATCTCAATTTCAACCGAAAATTCTCGATCACCGATACAGGCACGCTGCGTTTACGCCAAGCGAATACCGTGACATTGCAAGATACCATTACGATTAAATCAACCGCTACTGGAACCGCTAGGATTGATTCAATCGGAGCAGGAGTAAACATTGAATATATTGGGATAGGTGCGTTTACCATTGAACGTTACATACCAACCGGAGTGGTGCATGGCAAATCATGGCAAATGTTATCAACCCCAACGTCCGGTCAAACCATTCGTCAGGCCTGGCAGGAAGGAGCCAGCGGCGTGGGGAACAATCCACGACCGGGTTATGGAACAACCATCACTAGCAATTTGACTGGCGCGACATCGACACTTGGATTTGATTTCTATACGCAATCAGGTGGCACCATGCGGGTGTATGATGCGGCTACCAACACCTATATAGGCGTGCCCAACACGTTAACTACACCGATATATAACCCCAAAGGATACATGTTCTTTGTGCGGGGCGATCGCAGCATTTTGACATCGTCTGCTCCGGCCAATGAAGTGGTGCTCCGAACAACCGGTCGCATTTTTTACGGAACCGGCATTGATTCGGCCGTTTCCATTCAGGTGCCCGCCGGCAAATTCCAGAGTATTGGTAACCCCTACGCGTCACCGATAGACTTCACCAAACTTTTGGCTGCATCCAGTGGAATCAATCCTACGTACTATGTGTGGGATCCTACTTTACAAAGCGGAAATGGATTAGGGGCCTTCCAGACAATTAGTAGTTTCAGCGGTTGGCAGTCCATTCCAGGTGGTACTAGTAATTATCCTACAAGCCTTGTCAATACAAGGGTTCAGTCTGGTCAGGCCTTCTTCGTTTATTCAGGATCGGGTGGTAGGATTCGCTTTAATGAACAGGTGAAAACAGACGGTTATCGTTCTGTGTTACGACAGCCTTCATCCGAGCCCATCACCATCAAAACGACGTTGCTTGATGGTCAGGGTCATTTACTGGATGGTCATTTGTTGGCAGTCGATCCTGCTGGGTTAAATGAGGAAGATGAATTTGATGCGCCGAAACCAAACAATGTAGGGGAGAATATTGGTTTGGTGAATGAATCGCGTGTATTATCGCTGGATGTTCGTCAGCAGCTAACCGAGACCGATACCATTCGTTTGCGCATCTGGAATTTGAAAACACAAGCCTACCGATTGGCTTTTTGTCCACAGCGCTGGGCTTCACTTGGTTTACAACCAATCTTAGGTGATCGTTTCACAGGCACGTCGACCATCATTGGCATTTCCGATAGTACGTTCTATTCATTCAGTGTGTTGACGGATCCAGCTTCCCGCAGTGAAGGCCGGTTTTATATCTATTTCCGTGGTCTTCGGCCGTTGCCCGTGCAGTTTGTAGATGTGAAAGCGACCAAGCGGGGAGATGATGCCCTGATTGAATGGAAAGTGGGAGAGGAGTCTGCCATTGCTCATTACGACGTGGAACGCTCCTCAGACGGAACACGGTTTACCAAGATTGGAGAGGTCTCCTCTGGTTCAGTCTCAAAAACCTACGAATTAACGGATATTGATCCAGCTATGGGGGTTAATTTTTACCGAATCCGGGCAGTTTCCCTGACAGAGTCGCCCACGTTCAGTAAAATTGTTACCGTTGCATTTGACAACAAGGCATCCGGTTTTACGATTTACCCGAATCCGGTTACCGACAGGCAGGCTACCCTAACTGTACCGGATGGGTTGGAAGGGGTATTTACATTGCAACTATTTGATAGTCAAGGTAAAAAAATACAGTCTACGCGTATTTCCCTCACCCAAAATGTTTCCCAGCATCGGTTGATGATTGGTCGGCATCATGCCTCCGGCTCATATCGGCTTGTATTGACCGATGAGGCGGGTGTTTCTCGTTACACCACCTGGTTGATGGTGGATTGATTTCTTGCTACATCCTGCTATTTTGTTTAAAATTCCAACCTTTTTTGGGGTCTATTTTTTAGCCAGTTTTCCACGAATTGTTTTTGTGACCTAAATCGGGGTCTATTTCCTTTCTTTTTCCCTTAAAATGAGTAATTTTCACGCATGTATGGCTGGGTTAATCCCGGCTACGTCCGATACCTATCAAAGCGCCCTTTTTCCGTTACCAAATAAGAAGACTCCACTCACATGGATATCTATGTGCTGTTCCATTGGATTCATTCAAACGTATACAAATGATTAATCATTACACTGTTGACAAGGCTAAAGAACCACGTATTCTCTCAATACCCACTCTCAGATTCATTGTTGCGCTCATGATGAGTGTGATTCTAGTGCTAGTTTCCGCGACAGGTATGAAGGCTCAAGTTTTCACTAATGGAAACCTAAGCACCGGTGCATTAAATAGTGCAGGAACGTTTGCCCCCGCCGGTTTTACCTGGAGTGAGTTGCAAGGTTCTAATACCACGCTAGGGTCAAATGGTACTGCTGGCTCTTTTCGCTTGGCGGATGATTTTACGATCAATTGTGGTCCATGGAACGTTACAAAATTTGTCTTCTATGGTTATGTAACGGCCGGCGGTTCTAATCCGATCAATGATGTTCGTCTTGCTGTTTACAGTGGAGATCCACAAGCAGGGGGTACGCTGATATTTGGTGATTTTGTGACGAATCGATTTTCAACATCGAGTACGGCATCCGTCTATCGTGTAGCTAACGGTTCTGCCGATCAAAGTCGCCAGGTGTGGCGTGTAGAAGTAAACGTCCCTGCAGCTTCGGCGTTATCCGCGCTGGGGAATGGCAATTATTGGGTAGTGTACAGTCTTGGCAACACAACAGCTCCTACTACGACCATTCAGTCACCAACCAGTACGGTTGTAGGAACCACGACTCAACCAGGAAACAATGCGAAACAATTCAATATTAGCACGTCCACTTGGGCAAACTTAAACGATGTGGGTGGAGCACAAGATTTGCCTTTTGACATTCAGTACACCACCTCTGCATGTTCGGGAACGCCTGCACCAGGGAATACGTTGTCTACAGCAACCGGTTCGATTTGCGCTTCAGTGCCTTTTACGCTTTCAACACAGAATCCGGTTTGCGGATCAGGCATAACCAATCAGTGGCAGTACTCTACCAATGGTGGTTCAAGTTGGGTCAATATCACTGGCGCGAATAACGCCACGTTAAGTACTACTTTTTCAAACTTGGGCCTGTCGCCAACGGTGAGCAATATTCAATTCAGGGTGAACATCACGTGCGCTTCCAGTGGCCTTTCTGGCGCATCCGTTCCGATTTTAATGACACAATCGGCACTGAGCGCTTGTT
>JBJTXG010000043.1:0-9611 GCA_046082125.1 Ferruginibacter sp.
TCTTTATTCCTTTCTCTGTCTGCAATGTTTGACGGCTTCTACAGTTGAAGATGCTTCAGTGTTTCAATGGTTTGCTTTCCATTTTTATATATATCCAGTCTGAGGGAGACAGTACCATCCGCATTTTTGCGTTTTCTCAAATTTACGCTCATAATCGGTTCACTTTATTCAATCTAAGGTATGAAAAGGGTAGGTTTTTTGTACCTCGAGGAACAGCCGAGGTACAATGGAGGTACAAAAATTGAGAAAATAAGGGATAATCAAAGGAAATCAAAGGAAAGTTGAAATCGCTGAAACCCCTTACTGGCAAAGGTTTTGAGTATAAAAAAAGCCCCGATTTTTTCGGGGCCTGGTACCACGTACGGGAATCGAACCCGTGATTCCTCCGTGAAAGGGAGGCGTCTTAACCCCTTGACCAACGCGGCGTTTTTTCGGATGGCAAAGATACAACCATGGTATGTTGAAACCAAACTTTTTTGATCTGGATAAAAATCGGGGTAAATGGGAGAATTCTTTAAGGACGGACATCCACTGTAAACAGTATATTCAGTACAACCCCGTTGTTCCGCTGGATTACATTGCTGCCATTGATCTCCCGGCCAAATAACACAATCTGGTTAAGATAGCCACCTTCTATACGAAATCGGTCTTTTACCTCATATCCCAGTAGGACACCAACCCGGTTCTGATCAAAAATATTTTCGGCTACCTGGTTGCCAAAACCAATAAACAGTTCATCAAAGGCAGCCGCATAGAATTGGTTTTTCGTTGGATTGCTGGCCAATGCGTGTTCTATACGGCATTGATATCGAAAGCGATTGATATAGGTATAGATGTCTTCTTTTACTAACGCGGCATTGCTGTATTTACCAATCCATCGCTGCTCAAGCATCCATCGATGAGTAAGTCCCCATTTTCCAAGTTGGTCGGTCAACTGAGCCATCTGAAAACTGCGATGTTCTGTAAAGGGTTTCGACATCGCATTAATGGGAATATCCCCATAAACAAACGTCTCTATATTGGCATAACCAACACGGATCATCAGGCGTGGGTTAACCTGATGTTGAATACCTGTACGAATCAGATTTTGCTGACTATGCGCCATCAGACCACTGCGCCGAAACTGACATTCGGCATGAACCGACCAGTTATCTCCCAAACGGATATTGCCAAACAAATTATACCAACCAGTGGCATTCCGGTCGGTTATACGACCAGACTGAGCATACGAATTAGAATTAGTAACCAACCCAAGAAAAGACCAACCAATGGCAATGATCACAACCCAGTATGGTCTGCATGTTCGCATACGCGAAGTTACTCAAAATAAGGTGTGCTTATCTGATAAGTATCAGACCATATCCGTCAACGTAGCACGGACAATTGCCCCTGTGCATAGACAAACGCCAGGGATGCTTTATTCAGTTTGAAGAGCAGTTCGTTGGCTTTTATTTGCGCATTGATATAGCTGTTTTCGCGGCTATTAATCATGAACAAGGAACTCTCTCCGCCCAAAAACAGTCGTTGCTCCGACCGCCACAACGACTCATAGTTGAGCAGATTTTGTTTAAACACCGTGTATTGTATGCGTCCATTGATCAATTCATTGGCGGCCATTCTGATTTTATTCGAAACCTCTATGGACTTTTGTGAAAACTGCAAATTAGCCTCCTGGACTTTAATTCTAGCCATCCTTAATTCTCCGCGCTCTTTTCGAAGTAACAAGGGCATTTGAAAGCCGATACCCCATTTGTAATTGTTCAAAAATTGTCCTCCCGGTACGCCGGCATCGAACAGCGGATTGAACAACAAATTGATTTGTGGTTTTAGTTTCTCCTGTTTCATGCGACGATCAACCGTTGCCTGATTGATTTTGACTGAATACCATTGCAACAACGGATGACCGGTGAGGGCTTTATCAAGTTGCAATAAAACTGCGGTTGCTGCCGAGTCGGATAATGAATGAAAAAAGGCCGTATCGGGTAGCACATACGATTGAAGGGTAACCGGTGCATTCCCTTTGGACCATAAAAATGTATTTAGATAGGTGGTTCTGTTTTGCCAATCCAGTTGCGCCTGGTTTAAATTTACCAATCGATCTTGCATTTGTATACCGGCTTCCACCGTATCAATAAAGGGGCGATCCCCCAGAAGTGCGCTTCGGCGAACAGCATTGAATCGCTCTTGACTGATTTGATAGGCATATTGATAGACAGTCAGGTTTTTTCGGGCGAGCGCCCAGTCGAAATAAGCCTTCCCGGCATCTAAAAAAAGATCGTTTAACCGCACTTGCCGCTCGGCGATGGAGAGGGTGCCGAGTAGGTTGGCCTGTTTCAAGGCGGTTCGTCGTTCATCCATCAACAACCCTTGTGCAAGCGGTATGGAGAACTGTGTGTAAAAAAGACCTTTACTCGGCGTCTCGGCCTCCGGATTGAGGTTTATGCCCACATTTCGTTCAAAACCGGTTTTCAGATCCACTCCGTAGAAGGTAGGTATGTTCAATCCCGCATCGGTCAAATTGAAATACTCTTTGCCATCGTAATTTTTATTGTTTAATTGGTAAAACGACTTCGGATCAAATTGACCTCTTGCCGCTTGCTTGGCCGCTTTGGCGGTTTCGAGTAAAAGACGCGCCTGTTGTGCTTCCGGATGGAAATCGTTTACCCATTGCAGGTAGTCGGTAAATCGAAGGGTAGTATCAGTAGTTGCCTGTTGTGCCTGCAAAGAAACAGGCAAAAGCAGGTATATAAAAAGACATCTAAGAAGCGTTTTTTTCAAGGTATTATTTTTTTTCGGTCGATTCAGTCGGTTTAGCTATTTCAGCGTCTCCCCCGTTTTTAGATTGGTAATAATCCGGCGGGAATCCATTGATTTGACGCCACATTTCATACCATACCGGCACGTCGTTGAGCAGGGTGAATGTATTAGCCCCGGCACCTAATTTGATTTCGGGAGGCCAGGGCAACCCCTTGGGATCCCGATTGACCAATAGCCTGTATTTGCCATTTTGGCTCGTAAAATTATCAATAGCAACCACTCTACCTTCAAAGGTACCGTAGGAGGATCCGGGCCAGCCTGAAAAAATGATAGAAGGCCAACCGTCAAACTGAATCATGACTTTTTGCCCCTTTTTCAGTAACGGAATATCCTGGGGCTGAACATACATCTCAATCGCGAGCTCATAATTTTTAGGCATTATACTCACAATATCCGTTCCTTCTTTCACAATTTCACCAAGACCAGCCTGAATAGCTCTGGTTATAAAACCATCCTGTGGTGCGGTGATATAATAAAACCCGGATCGAATAGAATAATTTACGTAATCATTCTGCAATTTAGTAACGGCTGCCTCTGCATCGTACATGTTCGAAAACGTGGCATTTTTATCCGACTCAAGCTTAGAAACTTTCTCCCGAAAATCGGTGTTTATATTTTGTAATTCAATTTCAGCGTTGAGTACTTCATTTTTACTCGTGGTGATTTTATTGAGCTGGGAAAGAGTTTTTACCTGATTTTCCTGAAGCTTGATCCGACGTGATTCCAGTTCGGTCAGGGATTTAAGCCCTTCTTTGTGCAATTCCTCCATTCGAGCAAGCTGTTGCTCGGCAACCTGTTCGTTCAGCTTAGCTGCCGACAACTCAATGCTGTCGTTTTTGTATTTCAACTGGGATTGGAGTAGCTTATTACGTGTTTGTTCGAATTTTTGCTGGCGCGTAGCAATCATAGCATTGATCTGGGCATCAATAGAGTTCAGCTTGTCCATATACGACTGCACCGAAAAGTTTTTAGACTGCAACTGCTGTTGGGTATTGTTGAGCAGATCCGGGTTCATGTATTCTGATTTTACCTCCGAAATCTGAATGATGGTATCTCCTTTTTTTACAAATTGACCTTCCCGAACATACCATTTTTCGATACGCCCGGCAATCACACTATGAATGGTTTGCGGGCGCTGTTCCGGATGCAAGGCCGTCACATATCCGGACGACCGAATGTTCTGTGTCCATGGCAGAAATAGTATGATCAACGAAATAGCCCCTACCACATATAAAAAGCGCAACAACCCTTTCCGACCTCTTCGTGTAGATAAAATGTCGAATGAACGAAAAGAACGATTTGAATAATCGGTAGTTATTGTTTTCATAGTTCATTTTTTTGAAGAGAGTTGATCTGGCCATGCTGTATTTCAGCCAACACATCACAACGCTCCGTGACCAGCGGATCGTTTGATACGGCTATGAGGGTCCACTGGTTGTTCTGATCAAACAAGTAATCATAAATTTTTTTCCGTTCTTCAACCACAATATTCTCGAGTGCATTTTCAATTAATAACACCGAAGGCTTGAACCAAACTGCGCGGGCTATCAGTATTTTTTGAATGATGCTCCTGGGTAACCGTCGCCCCAAGGGTTCTAATTTTGTAAATAAGCCATCCGGCAATGTGCGAATAAAGTCACTCAAAAACAACAAATCCAAGGTTTGCTGAATCTGATCCATCGACATGTCGGCTCGACCCAATGTGATATTATCGAGTATGCTTCCTTCAAAGATGGAGTCTTCTTTAAACACGGTTCCGATCCGGTCACTGCGTTCATCCATTCGATACGAATGCATCGGCTGCCCATTAATACACACACTGCCACTAGTTGGTTGAAATAAGCCTCCAATCAAATGCAAGAGGGTTGATTTGCCTGATCCATTGTCACCCTTGATGCCGTATTTTTTTCCAGGGTCAAACTGCATATCGATTTTTTGAAGAATCTGTTTATCAGAATCAACATAGGAAAAAGAAACATTATTCAAACTCAGTGTAATGGACGGCTCAACAGGCATTGGCAAATATTCTTCTTCCCCTCTTTCTTCATCCAACCGCATTCCGGTGATTTCGGAGATCTTTTCCAGAGAGGTCATGGTATCATATACACTATCGAGACTCAGTATAATTTTTTCAACGGAGTCGATCACCAGTAAAATGATAATCTCCGCCGCCACAAACTGGCCGATATTCATTTTTTGTTTAATCACCAAACTTCCGCCAATAAGTAACAGTGCCAGTGCTACCAGCACTTTGAAAATCAACAACAGCGAATACTGCACACGCAACACATCATAATGCTGCTCTCGGGCTTTCAAGTACCCTTCAGCCCGGTTATCCGTTCTGGTTTCCGGTAAGGTCGTTGTGCCGGCCATTTTGAAGGTTTCCTTTACCCTTGCCAACTCTTCCAACCAGGAAAGGACCTGGTATTTGAATTTGGACTCCTGCAAACTCGTTTCCAGGGCAGCCTTGGATGTAAATTGGATAATCACCCAAATCAGAATGACTAAGATGGCACTGAACAGAATGAAAAAAGGATGATACAAGGAAAGCAAAATCAACCCAAAAATGATTTGCAAAATGGCCGAGGAAAAATTGATGATGATTTTAGACAGATTTTTTTGAATAGATAAGATCTCAAAAAAACGATTCATCAGCTCGGGCGTATACTTGGTTCGAATGTCTGCCAGCCTTAATCGTGGAATCCGAAAGGTGAGATCAAACGAAGCCCGAACAAAAATACGCTGCTGAATATTTTCCATCAGTCGCATTTGCATCAATTGCATGTATCCATTCAGGGCCACACAAAGCGCGATCACAAACGACATCAAAATCCACGAGGTGGATATGGCCCCTCCTTGTATCAGGTTGATTATCGATTGGATACCCAATGGCATCGATAAGGCAATCAGCCCCTTGAAAAAAGCATAGGTATAGACCTGATAGATATCGCGGCTATCTGGCCTCAATAACTGCCAAAATCGCTGCATGGGCGTGAGGCTGGTGGAAATGTCTTGCATCGTGTAGTTAGTTGGTGAACAAGCCTGCATTCGCAAACCCTGATTTACGAGTGCAAATATACTAACAACCAGCCATAATAATAGTTTTACTATCTCTCATGATTGTTTTTATATTTTTTTTAAGATTGTTACTATCTTTGTACAAAAATAGTCCCTAATCAATGGATGTCAAGCTAACCTTCACCATGAATAGCACGGTCTACTTGAAAGACCCCGAAGGCAGCGAAGTAGGTCGACGATTGACCAAACAAAGTATAGACCTAATCGACCAAATTGGATTTGAATCGTTTACTTTCAAAAAATTAGCGGCCGAAGCAGAAACCACCGAGGCCACTGTTTACCGCTATTTCGAAAATAAACACCGATTACTCCTTTATATCATCAGTTGGTACTGGAAATACCTTGATTTTTACCTGGATTATCGACTACAAAATATCTCAAACCCCAATCAACAATTGTGTGAAATTGTACATATTCTCACTCATAGCTTGCCAGAAAGTAATGAGAAACTAGACTACGATAAAAAGAAACTGCACCGCATCGTAATAACGGAGAGCTGTAAAGTGTACCTGGTTCGGGAAGTGACGGAAATCAATAAGAACGAAGTATTTAAACCGTACAAAGATTTATGTGCCCGTATTGCCCACATCATAAAACAAAGCGACAAGCACTACCCCTTTCCACATTCCCTGAGCATCACGCTAATTGAAACAGCCCATCAACAAGAGTTTTTTATTCATAATTTACCACGACTTACTGATTTCAGTGGAGGAAACGCCAATGATTATACCGCCGATTTCTTAAAAGATATGTTGATGCGCATGCTCAATATCAGCGCTAAAAAGACAACCTGAGCTACTACCGTGGTTGTTTGCCTTGCGTTCATTTATTAATCGCATACATTATCTTGAGTATTCACAAATGCCTTTGACTAACGTTGGTGTTTATTGATTTTTATGACCCGCTGATCGAAACAAACATCCACTGAACCAATGATGAGATTAGCCCAATCTGGCGTCTACGCTTCTTTGATGAGTACCGCAGACGCCTATTAATTCACAAAACCCCAGCGCACACCGAAGCGGATCATCAATCCCTGGGTTGGATATGCCGGTGCCGCAAAATTGTTGTTCACAAATCCAACGCCATTTGCAAAGGAGGCCGTATTGAGATTTTCGGCGCGTAGATAGCCAGTGAAGGAACGAATATTGAAATGCATAAAGGCCGCCAGGTCGGGCCGATTTCGAATAGTCACATCATCTTGAACGTAGAATTGTCCGTTGACCGGCGAGTAGCCATTCGCCCTGTATGGTGTATAGTAGCGCGCTTCCAGTCCGGTAGATAAAAGCAGGTTTTTAAAGAAACGACCCTCATATACGAACCGATTGCGTGTAAACAGCAAGGGCACCCGCACCGGTGAAGCACCGTCCGTTTGCTGCACGGTTGCCTCGGTATACCAGGCCCAGCGTTTGTAAATACGAAACCGGCGACTGAACGATGCCTGGATTAGATTCACCGGATTGGCCGCTTGTACAGACGTCGACCGACTCGTAAAATACGTATGATTGATGAGGAGATGGTTTTGAAAACGAATTCTCCCCCAATCACTTACCGATTCGATACCAACGCTGGTGATATTCTCTTTTTGCAGTGGCCCCAGATGGGAAAAATGAAAAAAGGAAGCTGTATCAAAAAGATTCGAGGGCGTTCGGTTCGATTGCTGGAAGAGGAGCTGCACGTAACCCCAGCGTTTATTGAAGTAACGGCTCATCGAGGCCTGGGCCGCATAATCGCCGGCGTAAGGTCCGGTCAGGTACAGATCACCCCGTAAGAGAAATTCCCACAAGCGATTGCGGGTACGGTTGCGGTACTCGCCGTGTGCCCAGAGGTTATCGAATCGTACATCACCGGTTTTATTTTCGCCACGGATGTGTTGCCAGGTAATACCGGCCGCAAAAAACTGAGCCAGATTTTTGGTGTCCGGAAACTGATAGAGCGTGAGGTCGTTCTGTATGATCTGCCAGGACTCTTTGCGACTGAACGTATCGGTTCGCCGGGCGAGATCCGCCTCGTACCAATCCTTGTAAACAATTGAATCAGCATACACATCTGAAAACGCAAATGAGCGTTTCTCCGCCTGAAAACGGTGCTGTATGCGAACGCGCGGATAAAACAGATAGTCTGTTACCGAATCATTGACCGCGATGGAATCCCGTTTCCCGAAATCATAGTGTTGATTGAACAGAAATAGCGTATTGCGGTAGGTGTTGCCGGTAAGAATGGTGGTGATAAACGGATTGTTCCGAAAGCTGGCACTGTTACCCAGGTTCACGGGCACGGTAAACCGATCACGGCGGTTGGGATCGAGCAAGTTGGCCGAGTCCTGAATGCCGCCATTTTCAGAAGCCCGAATATTGTTACCGAGCAATACAATGGTTTGCTGATAGCGTTTCCGCTTACCCTGATACAAACTGAATAATCGAAAATTAGTATGGTTGTTATTTTGGGTAATGAAAAGACCGGGCGCACTGATCAGGCGATAATCGAATCCGATATTCCAGTTGGGTTTGGGGTTTTGTGTATGCGAGGCCATCATCATCTGCTCTTTGCCGGAAGCCAGCTGATATCCCAGCATAGAATACGGTCGGCTTGTTCGGTAGAGCCGGGTGTTTTCCAGGGTGAACCGATAGATATCGTATGCATGAAAGCCCGGGTCAAACCCAATACCGGCACGGGGCTGAAAAATCAATGATTGGGTGGCAGCGCCATTATTACCCAGATACAGATGCGAGGAGGGCACCGGAAAATAGGAATCGAAATCGGCCCAGGCCAGGTCAGGTGTTTGCCATCTGGATGAGTCCAAATACCGGAACTGAATGCGGATGGAATCTTTAGCATCATCTCGCCGTTCAAATTGCAAGGAATCTTTCCGGGGTGCGCCGCCATTCATTGATGCACCGGGCATGGTGTTGATGGGCTGACCGGGCTGTCCGGTTTCATCAAACACCACCGGATCCCGTTTCTTGGTAGGCACTTGTGCCTGCAATACCTGCATGCTGCTTCCCAACAGAAACAGAAACAACAGGCAATATTGAAGAGCTGGTGGTTTCGCCATCATACGTTCGACAAAAATACTGAACCGCTTGATAACCATCGCAAGTTTCCGTTCTAGGGCATGCTAGATGAAGCGGGATTACTTACCTTTGCCGAAATTTTTTACGATGAATCTCCACGAATACCAAGCCAAAGAATTACTGAAAAAATACCAGGTACCAGTACAGGAAGGCATTGCCTGCAGCACCGTCAGTGAAGTGGAAGACGCATACCGGCAAATTTCTACGCAATTTGGAAACAAGTTTGCCGTGGTTAAAGCACAAATTCATGCCGGCGGGCGCGGAAAAGGAACGATTCAGGGTAAAGAACAGCGAGGTGTAGCTGTAGGAAAAAGCCTGGAGGATGTAAGCCGCATTGGTGAGAATATTCTGGGTGGCACGCTGGTTACCCTGCAAACCGGTCCGCAAGGTAAACTCGTCAATAAAGTGCTAGTTGCCCAAGATGTGTACTATGACGGTCCAAACCCCGTCAAGGAATTTTACCTGGCTATCTTGCTTGACCGCAGCTCCTGTAAAAATGTGGTGATGTACAGCACCGAAGGCGGTATGAACATCGAAGATGTAGCCCATGATACGCCGGAGAAAATTTTCAAAGAGTTCGTACATCCCGGCGGCCGGCTGCAACCCTTTCAAGCCCGCAAGATTGCTTTCAATCTCGGACTC
>JBJTXG010000044.1:0-4446 GCA_046082125.1 Ferruginibacter sp.
TATTGACCGAAAAAACAACGTGCTGGAATTGAAATGGTAGAACCGCGCTATTATATCGGTTGATACAACATGTATTTCTCCTGAAAATAAGGGTGTGTATACAGGGGTTCTAGCTCCCAAACATAGGGCTTGCATCCACTTTGCTGAATCTCGGCGGTCAGATCCCCGCCTTTCAAACAGATTAAACCATTGGGTTCATCATCTGCCATATTGGCTTTTTTTCGCAGCAAGGGTTTGCTCCATCGCCATAAATCACCCAAAGGCGCAACGGCTCTGGAAACAACCGTATCCACTTTTCTGTTTTTTAGATCTTCTACACGCGAATGAATGACTTGAATGTTACTGATGCCGATAGCATTGGCTATCTCTTCCACGACATGTAGTTTTTTTCGGATGCTATCTACCATGAGAAACTGCACGTCGGGGAAATAGATAGCTAAGGGTAATCCGGGAAAGCCACCGCCGCAACCGAGATCAAGAATGGTTGAACCTGGTTGGAAAGAAAATGTTGTAGCGATACTGAATGAGTGCAGAACGTGATGTAAGTAAAAATGGTCCATGTCTTTTCGACTGACCACATTGATTTTCTGATTCCAGTCGCTGTACAAATCGCCCAAAGCACGAATTTGATCTGTTTGTCGGTCAGAAAAATCGGTAAAATGGTGAAATACAATATCGGGCGTTTCCATGACGGCAATTTAAGTAGGAATTTGCGTTAACGGTGGGAATAATTCACGAGGTTGGAAGAAACGAGTGGTCAGTTACTCAACGTCTTTTTCGCTCCAGAAGGCATCCCAGTCTCTTTTTTCCTGTTTGGTCATACGGCCTTGTTTGCTTAATCGTTTGCCGGTATGGAAGACACTGGCTTCTGCACGATTCGATACTTGTTCGTCAGGAGGTGTCAGATCAAGATAATGCAGGATTGCTTCCTGATAGCTAACTCGTTTTTCCAGTAATGCAGTGACCTGAATTTTCCATTTTCGGTTGGGTGTTCGAATGTCGTATTGCTCACCAATATGAATCGTTTTGGAGGCTTTTACTGGTTGATCGTTCAGGCGCACTTTCCCTTTCAGGCAGGCCTCACTGGCCAGTGATCGGGTTTTGAATAGGCGGATCGCCCACAGGTATTTGTCAATTCTAATTTTGTCTTCGGTTGGCATTCCACGTTAAAATTAATGGCTTTATCTAAACCAAATGGATGTCATTCGCTAATTTTATCCCACTCAAACCAAATGTTATGACTAAACGTCTCTATCTCCTTGTTTTCATCAGCTTTTTGGCCACACCATGGCTCTATGCACAATCGAAATCTGTTCAATGGTTGTCAGACGGTCATAGTTATTTGGAGTGGGTATCAGGAACCGGCATCATGCAAGTCGAGCCCCGAAAAAACAGCAAGAAAATCATCATTGCTTATCAGGATATACACGCACCAGGAGCAGCTGAACTGATAACGCCCGCTTCATTTCAATGGAGTCCGGACGGGAAAAAATTTCTATTGTTTGCCAACACGGCCAAAGTGTGGCGATATGAAACACGGGGAGATTACTGGGTGTTTGATCTGTCCACAAAATCAATGCGCCCTGTTGGGAAAGGACTGCCTGCACAATCATTGATGTTTGCCAAATTTTCGCCTGATTCCAAACAGCTGGCTTACGTCAGTCACCATAATATTTACGCGGAAGACGTGCAATCAGGGGTCGTTCGCAAATTAACGAATGACGGATCCCGCAAGCTGATCAATGGCACCTTTGATTGGGTCTATGAGGAAGAATTCGGTTGCCGTGATGGTTTCCGCTGGTCGCCCGACAGCAAGCGAATTGCCTACTGGCAAGTAGATGCCGGAGCAACGCGCGATTTTTACATGATCAATAATACCGATTCGGTTTATTCAAAAGTTATTCCCGTGGAGTATCCCAAAGTAGGAGAGCCTCCCTCTACCGTGCGTATCGGCGTACTAAACGTGGTTAATGGCGTTACCAAATGGTTGAAAATTGCAGGCGATCCTCGTCAACAATATCTTCCGCGTATGGATTGGGTAGATGGCTCTGAACTGATCATCATGCAACTTGATCGTAAACAACAAGAGTGTCGGTTGTTGTATGGACAAGCCGATGATGGAAGCGTGCGTACATTCTGGGCTGAAAACAGCGATACCTGGGTTGATGTCGCTTTTGACGAAAAGCAAGGCTGGACCTGGGTCAGCAATAAAGCCCATTTTTTATGGACAAGTGAAAAAGATGGCTGGCGGCATATTTATCAAATCAGCCGCGACGGAAAACAAACGCTACTACTCACTAAAGGAAGTTATGATGTTGGTGCATTGAAAGGAATAGATGAGGTCAATCATTGGCTTTATTTTACCGCTTCGCCTGAAAATGCTACCCAGTTATATCTCTATCGAGTCAAGCTTCCGTCGGAGGGTAAAAACTCGAAAGAAGAAAAACCGGAACTGGTCAGCGATCCTACCTTGAAAGGAAAACACGATTATGATTTGTCGCCCGGAGCCATGACCGCTTTTCATCAATTTAGTAATTACGCAACCTATCCGGTTAGTGAATGGGTTAGTTTACCTGATCACAAGACATTGGGTAAAGATGGATTTTTTTCGAAGCGGGTGGCTGCTTCCGCTGCCAGCATTTCGGGTAAGGTTGAGTACCTACGGTTACAAACAGTAGACGGTATTGAGCTGGATGCGTGGATCCGCAAACCGGTTGGGTTTAATCCGGCCAAAAAATATCCGTTGGTTATGTATGTATATGGAGAACCGGCGGCCTCAACGGTGATGGATGAATTCGGCACTCACCAGAATTTTATGTATGATGGGGATATGGCACAGGATGGCTACGTTCAAATTTCGATAGATAACAGAGGCACGCCTTCCCTGAAAGGAGCCAACTGGCGCAAAGCCATTTATCGGCGAAACGGCCAGGTGAATATCCGCGATTTGGCTATGGGCGCACGGGCATTTATAGAGGGGAATGACTATATCGATCGTTCGCGCGTGGCGGTCTGGGGTTGGAGTGGTGGCGGTTCTTCCACATTAAACCTACTCTTCCAATTTCCTGATTTATTTCAAACAGGCATATCCATCGCCCCGGTCACCAACCTGCTCTATTACGACAATATTTACACCGAGCGGTACATGGGTCTGCCATCGGAAAACAGACAGGATTACATCAAAGGATCACCCATCACCCATGCGCATGGATTGCAAGGTAATTTGCTGCTGATACATGGAACCGGAGATGATAATGTGCATTACAGCAATGCAGAAGCACTGGTTAATGAGCTCGTAAAACACAACAAGCAGTTTCAATTCATGCCTTATCCGAACCGAACCCATAATATCAGTGAAGCGGAAGGAACATGGGCGCATTTTTCGACCCTCTACACGGCATTTTTAAAGAAGCATTGTCCTCCGGGAGCACGCTGAGTTATTGGATACGTCCGGGATATTGTCTCAAGGCTTCCTCCAGACAGTCCATGGCTTTTTCAATCGCTTCTGTGTTTAACACATACGCCATTCGCACTTCATTTTTACCCAGGCCGGCTGTAGCATAAAAACCGGTGGCTGGTGCGAGCATGACCGTTGCGTTGTTGTGTGAAAATGATTCAAGCAACCATTGGCAAAACCGATCGGCATCATCAATGGGCAATCGGGCCATCGCATAAAAGGCGCCACCCGGGTTCGGACAGAATACGCTGTCCATTTGATTCAATCGGCGCACAAGGGTATCCCTACGCCGTTGGTATTCCTGTTTGGTTTGTTCAAAATAATCATCCGGTAAATCCACGGCGGCTTCTCCTAAAATTTGAGCGAACGAGGGCGGTGAAAGGCGGGCCTGTGCGAATTTCATGGCGGTATCAAGCACCGATTTGTTTTTAGTAACAAAAGCACCGATCCGTCCGCCGCAGGCGCTGTATCGTTTGCTGATGGTATCCATCATTACCACATGTTGTAGGACATTCGTCAAGTGCATGGCGCTCACATGCTCGGATCCGTAGCAAAATTCCCGGTACGCTTCATCGGCAAACAGAAAAAGGCCATACTTCACAGCCAGTGATCCCAAGGTTTCCATCTCATCGCGACTATACAAATAACCGGTGGGGTTATTGGGATTACACACCACGATAGCCTTGGTCTTTGAAGTGATTTTTGCCTCAAAGGCTTCAACAGGCGGCAGCGCAAATCCATTGTCGATATTACTGCGAATTGGAATGACGGTAACACCGGCTTGTACGGCAAAACCATTGTAATTGGCATAAAATGGTTCCGGAATAATCACCTCATCTCCTGCATCCAAACAGGCCATGAATCCAAACAAGATGGCTTCGCTGCCACCCGTGGTGATTATGATATCGGATGCGGTTACTTCAATACCATTTTTAGCATAATACCCGGCCAGCTTTTTGCGGTAGCTTTCATTACCCGCACTATGACTG
>JBJTXG010000045.1:0-3770 GCA_046082125.1 Ferruginibacter sp.
TCCGTCATCGCAAAATCATCAAGCGAACTGCTGGTAACCCTGGAAGGCATCTCCAATCGCGAACAAGCTAGAAGATTGCTGAATATGCCGGTTTGGCTTCAGCAAGCTGATTTTGAAAAACATGCGGCTAAATCAGCGCCTATCTCCCTATTGGGTTTTCATATCATCGATGGCGAGCATGATCTGGGTCCCATTCGGGAGGTTATTGAACAGGAGCATCAGATCCTTTGCACCATTTTATACAAGGGCAAAGAAGCGATGATCCCTCTCCATGAAGAGTCGCTCATTAAGACCGATAAAAAAAACAAGAAAGTGTATGTTGATTTGCCCGAAGGGTTGCTGGATATTTATGTATGATCAATCTACTTATTCAACTGCGTCATCAGTGCTGTAAATTCTTTTGGAATATTGGCCGTTATGGTATGTGAATTATGCTGGCTATCGATAAATGATAGTCGATAAGCATGCAAGGCCAGTCGTTGGATCATGGGTCTTTCCTCATCCCATTTGCTCTGCTTGAATTTTTTCTTATAGTCCGATAAAAAGACCGGTTTTTCATCGCCATAAATCGGATCGCAGGCCAGTGGATGCCCCAGCTGTTTAGCATGAACCCGAATCTGATGGGTACGGCCGGTATGCAGTTGAAATTCCACCAACGAAAAATGCGGATTGGATTGCAATATCGTGTACGAGGTTTGGGACGACTTGCCGTTCCGGTGTATCATCATGCTCCCTTTTCGCTGCGGATTTTCCTGGATGGGCGCATCAATCAAGCCGGTAGGCGGTGTCGGACAACCATGTACGATGCCTACATACCATTTCAGTACTTTTCGATGTTCAAATTGCATAGATAAATGCCGATGGGTCTCTTCATTTCGGGCAAATAAAACAAGTCCACTTGTGTCCCGGTCGATTCGATGAACGGTGAATACCGAACCATACCGCTCGGTCAGCAATTCTTTGAGAGAGGGTTCTTGTTGTTGACGATCTGGTATCGTGAAGAGGCCGGAAGCTTTGTTTACAGCCAGCAAGGAATCGGATTCAAAAAGAATGTGGTATGCCTTTGGTTTCAAGGTTGACCGCTTTTTTTGGTGCGGGAGCTGTTGAGGTATTTCAATAAACGCACTTCTTTTTCAGTAAGAAACCGATATTTTCCTCGCTCGACATTTTTTTTGGTTAATCCGGCGTACATGACTCTATCCAGATTCTTGACATCGTATTTCAAATGTTCAAAAATCCGACGAACAATTCTGTTTTTCCCACTGTGAATCTCAATGCCGATAATCGACTTGTCGCGGGCATCGGCATAGGCAAGACTGTCAACAAATACGGGCCCGTCTTCCAGCACCAGCCCTTTAAGTATTTTCTCAAAATCAGTTTTAGCGAGCGGTTTATCTAACCGAGCTTCATAAATTTTGGATATTTCAAAGCGCGGATGACACAGTTTTTGAGTGAGGTCGCCATCGTTCGTAAGCAAGAGAACGCCGGATGTGTTTCGGTCTAGCCGGCCAACGGGATAGATGCGCTGGTCGGTTGCCTGCTTGATCAGCTGCAACACGGTTTTCCGACCTTGTGGATCATCGGTGGTGGTGATATAGTCTTTGGGTTTATTCAGGAGTATATAACAGAGATTCCGGGATGGGGTTATTTTTTTTCCGTTGCAAACCACCTGGTCGCCTGGTTTGACTTTGTAGCCCGGTTCGGTACACACAGTTCCGTTCACTTTTACTTTACCGTCTTTGACCAGTATGGCCGCATCCCGACGGGAGCAAATACCCCCGTGGGCAATGTATTTGTTGAGAGGCATGTGGTCATCCAAAGGAACAGACGGCTCCGTTGTTTTTTTAGACGCGGTTGTTGGGTTGCCCGTGGCTGAGGATTTGGTTTTCAGCGACTGGCCGCGTTTAGTTTGCCTGTCCTCAAATTCTTTTTTCTTTTTCTCTTCAAAAAAAGCGGCACGTTCCTTTTTGGCCTTCTTTTTTTCTTGGCGAAAAGCTTCCTTTATGGCGCTGTTCTTTTTTTTCTGCGTGAATTTTTGAAAGGGAGAGGAGCTCATGATGGGGGGTTATAGTCGGTTATCCCGACACCTAAAACTACGTTATTTGTTGGCGAGTTGACCACAGGCGGCATCAATGTCTTTACCACGGCTTCGGCGTAAACGAACATTGACCCGGTTTTTGGCCAGGTGGTCTATGAACGCCCGTGTTTTATCTTCTGCCGGTTTTTCAAAACGAGCCTCGTCAATGGGATTGTACTCGATGATGTTGATCAGATGAGACGGAATCTTACGGTAGATCTGTATCAGTTCCTGGGCATCCTGGATACTGTCATTTCGGTCACGGAACAAGATATATTCAAGGGTAATATCATTTTTTGTTTTCTCGTAGAAATAGTTCAGCGCGTCTATGAGTTGTTGGATCGAGTTGCTTTCATTGATCGGCATGATCTCATTCCGTTTCTTGTCGTTCGGTGCATGTAAGGAGAGCGCTAGGTTGAATCGAACCTGGTCATCACCAAGTTGCCGGATCATTTTTGACACACCGGCTGTTGACACAGTGATGCGTCGGGGACTCATTGCCATGGCGTCGGATGCTGTTATCCGGTTGATGGCTTTTAACACCTGGCCGTAATTCAACAGTGGTTCGCCCATGCCCATGAATACGATGTTGGTAAGCTTTTGTCCATAGGCCTGTTCACATTGTTCATTCAGGATGGCTACCTGGTCATAGATTTCGGTGAAATCCAGGTTTCGTTTTCGCTCCATTTTGCCTGTTGCACAGAAAGCACAGGTCAGGCTGCATCCAATTTGGGAAGAAACACAGGCCGTATATCTTTTTTCGGTAGGGATCAGAACGCCTTCGATCAAATGGCCATCATGTGTTCTGAATCGGGATTTGATGGTGCCGTCCTCACTATGTTGGGTAGTGTCTACCGTGATTGGACGTAATGGAAAGCTTTCGGCTAGACGTTGTCGGAGGTCAGCCGGTAAATTGCTCATGTTCTCATAGTCACGGGCATTTTTTTTCCAAAGCCATTCGTAAACTTGCATGGCTCTGAATTTTTTATCACCGATGGATTCGAAATAGCTTTTCAGATCCGGGAGGGTGAAGGAACGGATGTGTTGATTTCCCGACATTGCGCAAAGATAAACATCCTAAGTTTCTTATCTTTAACCGCTTTTAGGCTAAAACTCAGCATATGCAAACCGTTTATGTGGTTGACGTGGTGCGGACGCCCATCGGAAAATACGGGGGCGCGTTGTCCGGTATCCGGCCAGACGATTTACTCGCACATGTTATTCGGGCTTTAATTCAACGGAACCCCTCATTGGATGTTCATATTATTGAAGATGTCATTGCCGGCGCAGCAAATCAAAGCGGAGAAGATAACCGGAATGTCGCCCGAATGGCGGCATTACTCGCGGGACTGCCATCCACTGTCGGAGGAAATACGGTCAACCGACTATGTGCCAGTGGTCTGCAGGCGATTATGGATGCGGCACGTACCATTGCAGCTGGTGACGCCCAGGCGATGATCGCTTGTGGTGTGGAAACAAGATTGCGAGCGCATCCGTCTCAAACCATGATGCCGTCGCCAACATTCGCGAATCCAGCAAGCACAAGGATGCCAAACTCACACAGATGGCCGCGCAAATCAGCCAACTCACTGCCGCCATCGCCAAGCTCACAGCCAACAAAGAAAACGAGCCAAAGAATCCCAACCCAACAGGAATTGCAATCGCGAGCATCGCCCCATTGAGCAGATGACCA
>JBJTXG010000046.1:0-2572 GCA_046082125.1 Ferruginibacter sp.
ATTCAGGTCATTCAGTGAGATGTATACAAAATTCATCACTCAATCAATAAAAATCCTCCGCTGCCGTCACGCGGTATAGCTTACCAACCATCTTTTTTTGCCATGAAGTAATTGCTCCATTGGCATCCGCTTTTTTTCAACTGGCTGAACAGACTATGAAATTTACGATTCATTGTTTTTTCATGTGTTATTGGAGTAGTCGTTACCTGTTAACTTCATTGCATTATTTATCCAATTATTTATCTATGAAAACGTTCATCGTATCCTTGATGGTTTTTGGGATCTCTTTTTCAGTTTACGCCCAGTGTAAAGATGCGGAAGGAAACCGTTAGCATTGGCCAACAAACCTGGATGGCTGAGAATTTGAATGTTGGCGTTTTTTCCAACGGCGATATCATTCCGCAGGCGTTATCTGTACAACAATGGGCGGAATTTTTGAATCAAAAACAACCTGCCTGGGCGTATTATGGATTTGATTCCGTGGATACGAAACAATTTGGGAAGCTGTATAATTATTTCGCCGTGACGGATCCTAGAGGACTTGCACCGAAGATTTGGATGATTCCATCGGATAAAGATTGGAAACAGCTGATCGTCTTTTTGGGTGGCGACTCGATCGCCGGAAAAAAGCTTAAGTCCAAAGATGGCTGGGAAAGACAACCACTGGTACAGGAAGACTCATCAATAACCAATCCGAGCGGAATAGACAGTCATGGATTCAATGCCCGTCCAAACTCTGAAAGTTACGGCCACTGGTGGATAAGCACCCCAATTTCGTTTGCATGGAGCAAAGAATGTCTCCGGGATGTTCACATGTGGTACTCATACGAATATGGGTATGATGAGATACTATTTGGCTCATCATACGGCGTGTATGAAGAATATTATCATACAATGTCAGCGGTGAGATGTCTGAAAAGAAAATAATCAGGCGGGCATGCACTCATTCAGGAACAGCTAAATGCATGACCATTCTTATCAGCCACTCGCAGATTCTAATTTTTGGATTTCAAACAAATCTGCGTTACAAACACCAATGAAATGAACTACATTCATATTGTCTTTTGATGTTTGGTAATGTGGGCAATTGATTAGCCATCCAGCCAATTAAGAAACAATGAAAAAAAACGGTCTGCTTGTTTCACTAGCCATTTTGATATCGCTGTCGGTAGTTGCTCAATCGGAGGTGAAAATCGGTAAGCAAATCTGGATGCTTCAAAATCTGCAAGTCGACACCTTTCGTAATGGTGATATAATCCCTTGGGCTCAGTCCAACGAGGAATGGATAAAGGCAGGAAAAAACAAACAACCCGCCTGGTGTTATTACGCATCCCGCCGCTATTTGGGCGATTCTAGCACCTTGGCCGACAATGGACTCCGGTTTGGCAAATTATACAATTGGTATGCCGTAAACGATCCAAGGGGTTTGGCTCCGCTTGGTTGGCATGTACCAACTAAAGCAGAATGGTCAATACTGGTAAGTCACTTGGGGGGTACACGAAAAGCCGCGATCCGCATGCGACATAAAAATGACTGGCGAGAGGACGACAAAGGCACCAACAGGAGCGGATTTACTGCACTGCCAGGTGGTTTTCGAACTGATTCGTCGTTTTATGCAAAAGGAAATAGTGGATATTGGTGGACCACCACCGAAGAGCCCGAAACAGGAACCAATACAAGGCCCGCTAACGTAATTATTGATTTTTATCGGCTAACCGAACAGTACTATGTTGATTTTGGAACCGGTGGCCGAAATACCCACTTGAGGTATGAAGACGGTTTGTCCGTACGATGTCTTAAAGATTAGATTCGGAAGAGTTGTTCAGATAGGATGATAGGCCCTGTTGAAAAATCGAACTAGTAATTTTTTTACAAGTTGGATTTTCCGACTAGTTTTGCACGCCACTCACTTGGCAACCCCACTATGCCAAAAAACAATGCTATTCAGTCTGTTTTGATTATCGGAAGCGGTCCTATAGTAATTGGACAAGCCTGCGAATTTGATTATAGTGGTACACAAGCTACCAGAAGTTTACGCGAAGAAGGCTTAAAAGTCATACTGATCAACAGCAATCCGGCTACGATCATGACCGATCCCATGATGGCCGATCGTGTTTATCTGTTGCCATTGACCGTAGAAAGTATCGAACAGATTCTGGACGAAAATCAAATCGATGCCGTGTTGCCGACCATGGGCGGACAAACAGCCTTGAATCTTTGTAAAGAAGTGGATGAGTTGGGTATTTGGGAGAAATACAACGTGCAGCTGATTGGTGTTGACATCAAGGCCATTGATAAAGCCGAAGATCGGGAGAAATTTCGCCAGTGGATGCTGGAGATGCATATCCCGGTTTGCCCGGCCCGTATCGCCAATTCCTTTTTAGAAGGAAAAGAATTCGCACAGTCGATTGGATTTCCGCTCGTTATTAGGCCTTCATTCACCCTGGGTGGTACCGGCGGTGGCATTGTATTTAAGAAGGAAGAACTCGATGAAGCCTTAAATAATGGATTGAAAGCATCCCCGATTCATGAGGTGCTGGTTGAAAAAGCGGTGCTGGGCTGGAAGGAATTT
>JBJTXG010000047.1:0-10030 GCA_046082125.1 Ferruginibacter sp.
GAGAAAATGGTACGTTCCGGCTCCGTCTCGAGATGAGCCTTGGCTGCATCACCCACTATCACCTGACCATGATGATCAAAATAAAGGACCGACGGCACTAAGGCATTTCCGTCATGTTCTTTCAGCACAGTCGGTTTGCCTGATTCAGGATGAATAACAGCAATTAAACTATTGGTTGTACCCAAATCGATACCCACAATTATGTCCGCTTGCTGTAAACTACCCGTAACAATATTGATTCCAATTTTTCCCATAGTCGAACGGCATTGAGGCGCAAAGGTAACAACAAAGCCGAGAGCAAGGCGTTCAGTAAAATTCGCTAACCGATCGCATTAGCGCATGAGGTACATCTTGCCATATCCACGGTTGAAAAACCGATCGGTATTCTCCCCGGTTGTCGTGTATTTATCCAATGCTTTTCCGTTCAAATTGGTCAATACGCGGTATAGATACACACCGTTGGCAAGTTTTTGTCCGTACATGTCTGTTCCATCCCATTTAAAATCGGTTATATTCCGGCCAATATGGATGGGGCCCAGTTCCTGTTGGGTGATTTCACGAACCACTTTTCCGGTCACCGTCAAAATCTGAATCCGCATGTTTTGCGGAATCTCACTGCCGGTAAGGGTAAATACAAAAGCCGTGGACGTAGTAAACGGATTGGGGTAGTTGAGTAGATTGGAAATCATGGGTTTATTGATCACCGAGAATACCACCCGGTATTCAAGATCACCGGCTTTATTTCCAACAACATCTTTACCCGTGATGATGAGCTCGTAATCGCCGTCCTCGGCAAAATATGGCATAAACTCGATGCGAGCCCTGTTCTGGCCGGTGCTGAGATCCGCCGGGTAGAACCGCATGGTATCACCGAAATAATAGGTACGCAGTTGCTGATCCGGAAAACGAACTTTGACGGAGAACAAGGACGTGTCCTGCAAGGCCATGAACCGGTTCTCATCACGCAACTGGATCTGAATGGCAGGTTTGGATGAAACGATGTCACGGTTTAAGATATGCACCCCATCAAACGTTACGTCCAGCAAGGGATTGTACCGGTCGGCACGTACATGGAAATCTTTATACAACACGTTGTTGTAATGATAGAGCTCCGGTTGATCATTATCGGGATTGAATTCAATAAACAATGTATTGTTACCGGTCAATGATCGCGTGTCGAGTGAGTAAACCACTTGCAGGGTATCGCCCGCAACCAGCGCCTTGCGTTTGGGTATGGTGATAACCTGCGGCACATTGTTGTTGTCGGTCACGATGCATTTCACCTTAATCAGACTGTCAAACGATACATCGCTGATATTTTTAAACGCCAGTGCAAATTCAAGCGGCTCACCTTGCTCCAGCGTGTCTTTGCAACGAAACAGCAAGGCCGGAGCCACGGCACCTTCCGGTGCGGGTGTGGCATTGATGCGCAGATATCGCAGTTGCTGCGGGGTGATAAAGCGGGCATCTTTGTTATACGTGACCAGCTTCAGATAAGGGTAGGTTCGGGCATCTACAAAAGCCAGGGTGGTATCCTGGGCAGGATAAATGGTGCGCAATAATGTTCGATCACCGGCTTGTGTGACACCCCAGACTTGCACCCGAACCGTGTCTGCCGGCAACGGATCGGCACTGCTGCCTCTCCAATGCAGTTCACTCCACCGGGTAGCCGGGCCAAATAACGGCGACTCGATGGTTCCTTCTACACTGGTCGTTTGTAACGGTATAGATTGATCAATATAGGATGAATCCTGAAGGCCGATTACCGAAGTTGGACTGTAACTTGGTCGCCCTTTCCGGAAGAAGTAAAGGAAAGGAACATTTCGGTTGAAGCTGTCAATCTGATTAAAGCCGACGGCCTTGAGTTTATGATACAGCGAGTTGCCGGAACCCAGGGTCAAGGTATCATTCATCCATTGCTGTATGAAACTGCTGTTGGATAACTTATTACCCAGATTGGTAACCGCCACATACATGCCATTGGGTATGGAGTCGATAAAATCCATGGCACTTTTCCGGTATTGTGGATTGGCATACGGATATTCAAAAAATGCACGGGTGGTATCCTGTATGCCTGAATTGCGACAGACCTTAAAACTACCATAACGGCCATTCGTACCCGAAACATTGAAGTTTCGCCAGGGCTGCAAGGTTGCCGTGTCAAACACATAAAACTGCAAGGCATTGTATACACATCCGTACAGTTCCAACTGGTCAAAATCCAGATTAACGTTTATCCGGTCGTAATCGAAATATGGAAATAATCCGGTACGGATAATCAGGTTCCGGGAGTCTTGCTGGAAGCGGAACACGCGATCAGGATCCAGACGCATCTGGTTGTAAAGGGAACGGGTATGCTGATTGTAATGCGACTGATTAAATCCTAAGCTGCTGCCAGCCAGGTATACAAAGGAATGCCCATTCCAAATGATGTTTGCACCATTGAGAGGCACCATGGCCACCCGCCAGTAATAAACCGTACTGTCCCCGAAGGTCAGGTTGGTAGGCGTGAAACTCACTACGCCACCGGTCCCCGACTGATTATACGTTTTTTTGAACGGCGAGTTGAACGATGCGGTCGTATCCAGTTCCATTACATAATCCCGCCGTCCACTTACCGGGTTGGCGGTACTGGCATGAAAGGTTATATTTTGCCGGTTTACGATAGCATAATCATACGGATAGGCCGGCCGAAGCTCGTCTTCAAAGATGTAAAAATCCTTGACTATGGTATTGTTGTTCTCATATTGTTCCTCGATACGATTCGTCGCATCCAGCGTCACGATAATCTGATTCAACCCTTTGTCGGTTGTTGGGAAGATGGGCACCGAGAGTGTAACCGAATCGGTATTCCGGATGGCCGGAATCAATTGATCATAGAGCACCCGAATCGTATCGTTGGGTAATTTCCGTTTGATGGTTACCTGGATAGAATCACCAACGGCGCGACCAACATTGCGCATGGTTACATTCAGGGTGAAGCCGTTATCAGCCACCGAAATGATGTTCGGACTAATTTTAACCTGTGGCTCTTCAATGACAAAATCGGGCTTGGAGAAACTATTTATTTTGAGTGCCGGATCGCCGTGTAAGTTGATCTCTTCCAGGTGGATCCGGGTGAAATAATCCAGTCCGGGATTGTTACCGCCCAAGGCTTCCGTTACGGCTTTTATCTGGTTTCCAATCGTGTTTCCGTAATTCACTTTGCAAAACTGGTTGTACAAGGCCGTGTTGTAAAAATTCAGAAACGGCGGAATACCGAAATGGGTACTTGCTAAAAAACCGATACTACCGCGTTGGTCAGCCAGCACATATTTTTCAGAAAGTGTCAGATTGCCGGATAATCGAAGCGGATCGAATACATAGTAATTTCCGGCACTGCATCCGCTAACATTAAAGAAGGGATACTTTCCGGCATTGTTATAGATATCGGGGTTGCTGAGATTGAATTCAAAGGTGTTGGCCGATGAATGTCCAAAATAGCCAACAAAACCAAGTCCCTCTTCAAACAGATCTTCAATCCGCTGACTGCTGGCTTGTTGCACAGAACCCGTAGATGTTTTCGCAAAGGTCTCTGTACGGCCTCCAAACAGGGTATCGTCGGAAATGGCTTTGTACCCGTTCATGTAGGATTTAAACGTTTGATTTTCCAACGAATCCTTTCCACCGGCCACATGTAAAATGTTTTTCATCCAGGCCCGATCATTGATGAGGGGTGATGGGGTGCGCTGGGTCGATTCGTATTCAATCACCTTGTTGAGATAATCCTGCACCTCACGGGCATTAATAGCCGCTAGTCGTCCAATAGGCACTTGAGGACTGGAGGTGCCTGGTTCAGCAGCCAGCAAGCCGTCGGATGCGGGCCAGCCAAAGGTGGGCACCAGGTTGATTTTATCCAAGGTGGGACTAGGTGTATTGGCCCGAATCTCCATGTAATTAACGCCCCGGCCAATGATGAAAACATATTCGGGTGTTGCCGAAAAGTTTGTACGGGCATATCGGATGAAATCGCGAATGGCGGCCGGATGATGTGTGATGCCAAACGCAAATTGATCGGTCAGTTCGTCAATCGGATAGACCTTGACCTGATAACCTCCGCCCGACTGGCTGCTGCGGTATTGGCGATAACCCTCGACCGGATTGTTCCCACTGCCATCATTATACAAGGCCGGGTTGCTTATAATCAGGTAATCTCCTTGATTGGAGGACTGTGTGAGATTGAGGAATGTGCGAGTTTGAGCAGAAGTTACGGCATACGGTTGTTCCTGACTCATCAACAAAAAGTTCCGCCGATCGGCCGATGGAGGTAATACGAATTTGACTTTACCGGGTGTGGAGGCAATCTCACCAATATAGCGCCGTGCATTGGTTCGATCGTATAATACCGGCGGTGTCGAGCCATACTGAACATTCTCGATTACGAGGTAATTACCCGAGGCTGACGACTCCAGATTAAATTCAAAATAGCGATTGTTATTAAAGTTGAACGTGGCCGGATAGGTAATACCCACACTAGCGGTCATCATCCGATCGAATGCATTGGTGGCCGTACTGTTCACGGACATCGCCAGGTAATTAGGGTCTTGCAACAGCGATAAAGGCAGATTGCTCATGACCACTTTCTGGTAATTGAAAAAAGGCATGGCGATTGTAGTACCATAAGGCGCTGCGGTAATTTCCGTTTGATTCAATTTGATACGTAACTCCCGGTAGTTCGGTGCGGCACCAACCGCATTGACCCGAACCGACAAGCTGTTGGCCGGACCAGCTGTATATACATTCAATCCAAAAAATTCTTTGACCAAATCACAACAAGGAGCTGTAGTCACACTCACCCAACCCTCTCCTGGATCATAGGCCGACGAGTAGACGTACTCACCAACCGGACGGGCTTCGCCCCGATTGATCTGATTGTTGTAAATCTGATCGACGCGACGCATGAAGTAAGCATCCGGTGTGACATTCGATGGCGCCGTGTTCACCGCGGCCTGATATCGAAGATTGGGAATGGCGGATTGTACCGTTAAAAAATAAGCAACCGTATCCGTTTCCAAGCTATAGCGGTCCGATAATTGAAAATCAGGATTGCGGTACAATGGCTTGTCGGGCACACCATCATTTCGCTCGCCCCAAAATTCAATGTAATCGCCCGCCCCAAGCGGTGCATTACTAACGGTTGTATATAAACGAACCTGCTGGCCGTTTCGCCATAACTGAAAATGATCCGCATTGACTGATCCCAAACCCAGTGACTGAATGGTCGATTGTGAAATACGACAAAGTGTATCCTGGGCTAACCGGAATTTATAATACGTTTTTTGATAATCAATCCAGCTGTTGTTCAACTGCGCCTTGGTACTGCCGGATAGTAGCAACAGAAAGATGAACAATGAAAGGAAGGATCTCATAGACTATGGTTGAGATTGATTTTTTTTGACAAATCGGATACGGATAGAAAACACATGGGTATACAACGGACTGTTCTGATTGGCCAGGTTGGTAAACGCATAATCCAGACTAACCTGCTTCAAGCGAACACCGGCACCGGCACTCGGTTGAAAAATCCACACCCGTTTCTGATTCAAGGTATCTCCATCCGACAAAGCTCGCTGGAAATTAGTAACACCGGCGCGTACATAAAACTGGTCTTTGATGGAAGCTTCCAATCCAATGTTCGGATCCATATTAGCCACCGAGCTGCTCACCAGGGCATTCCGCTTGCCGTCAAAGGTCATACTGAGATTTGCTTCAGCAGTCAGGCTGATGAATGGACGTTTCAAAAATTGATAATTTCCGCCGAGAACCAAGCGCGGAGCCGTTAACTCAGTAGATTTTACCGGAATATCATTCTGCGTCAGATACAACACTTGTTTTTCCCGATCGGTGAATGAAAAAGACCAGGCGTTGAAGGTTGAGGTCACATCCCTTGCCATGGCGGCCAGCTGAAACCGATTACCGGTGTATTGCACGCCGGCGTCGAGTCCAAAACCCCAGGCACTGGCAAAGCGTCCAACATTCCGATGAATGATTTTGGTATTGGCTCCGATGGCGAGTTTTCGATTACGGCCTATCGGGATTGATTGAGCATAGGAAAGCAACAACGCATAATCGGCGGATGAAAACGACTGAATATTGTTGTAGTTCAGACTGCCGTCGGGCTCCACCAAAAACAGGGTATTGGGAATATCATCTACGGCAAAACGAAGCAAAGTTATACCCAATGTTTTTTCCTGATCTTTAACCGGGATCGCCAAGGCCGCCATATCGTATTTGGCAATACCCGAAAAATAATCCGCATGCATCAACATGCCTTCCGGATGGTCCTTGACATGAAGTAAGCCGGCCGGATTCCAATAACCCGCGCTGGCATCGTTTACAGAAGCAATCTGCGCCGAACCCATCGCCAATCCACGCGCTCCGGCTCCAATATTCAGAAACTCATTGGAATATTTACGAAACTGAGCTTCGGTTTGCATCCCGATCAACAAAACGAAAGCCAAAAACAGTACAAATGGAAAGGAGGTGCGCATGGCTATTAGCTTTCAGATAAAAGAAACCGGTCTTTACGAATTGATTGGTTAAAAGTACGTCAAAAAAAGGTGGATTCAAACCGGCTAAAAACGTTGTTGCAGAAGAAATTTACCCTGAAACCGGAATTAGGCGTACCCGTTGCCCCTTGTGTAGATTTTTTTGCTCAAATTTGCAACCGTACTTCCACAGAAACACATCATGAATCCATTGATTGACGAATTACGCTGGAGAGGCATGATCCAGGACATCATGCCGGGCACGGAGGAGCAACTGCAAAAAGAAATGACCACGGCCTACGTGGGCTTCGATCCCACAGCCGACAGCCTGCACATTGGCAGCCTGGTACCTATTTTGTTACTGGTCCATTTGCAACGATATGGCCATAAACCCATCGCACTGGTTGGTGGCGCAACCGGCATGGTAGGCGACCCAAGTGGCAAAAGCGAAGAACGTAACTTACTCAGTCAGGACGTGCTGGAACATAACATCCGCGGGGTTCGTAACCAATTAGAACGTTTTTTGGATTTTGATCCGGCTAAAAAAAATGCAGCCGAGGTGCTTAATAATTACGATTGGTTCAGTAACATGCGGTTTTTAGATTTTATTCGGGATACGGGCAAACATATTACCGTGAACTACATGATGTCGAAAGACAGTGTCAAGAAACGGTTAGACGGCGAAAACGGGATGTCTTTCACCGAATTCACGTATCAGTTGGTTCAGGGTTATGATTTCTACTGGCTCTACAATCACAAGCAATGCAAGTTACAAATGGGTGGCAGCGATCAGTGGGGCAATATTGTTACCGGCACTGAACTCATCCGTCGAAAAAGCGGTGGGGAGGCCTTCGCATTCACTTGCCCGTTGATTAAAAAAGCCGATGGTGGCAAATTCGGTAAGACAGAAAAAGGAAATATCTGGTTGGATCCGGAGAAAACAACCCCTTACCAGTTTTATCAGTTCTGGCTAAACGCGTCTGACGCCGATGCGGTCGACTGGATTCGGATTTTTACATTCCTTGATCAATCAACCATTGAGGATTTGATACAAAAACATCAACAAAATCCGGGCGAACGATCTCTGCAAAAAAAACTGGCCGAGGACGTAACGGCTTTCATTCATGGACCGGAGGCTTTACAGGCTGCGTTGGATACCACGCAAAAACTATTTGCCTCGGCCAAAGCCCCTGTCAATCAGCTCAGTCCCGAAGACCTGGAATCAATGGAGGGAATCATTCAGTCCTCATTTCCGAAGGAGAAATTAGACACCGGAACGGACGCATTGACGTTTTTGACCGAAAACGGGATATTCGAGAGCAAAGGCGCCGCCCGTAAAATGATCCAAAACGGCGGCGTGAGCATGAACCGGGTCAAACTCTCCGATCCCAATGCCATTATCGGAACAGAGCGGCTTTTGCATCAAAAATATATCTTGGTTCAGGTCGGAAAAAAGAATTACTACCTGGTCGTTTGTCGCTAACAAAATGGAAAAATCTTTTGGGCAAAAACGCTTTTGCCCTATTTTTGCACTCCTTTCATCTTCCACGATGAGATTGGGTTATGGTGTAACGGTAGCACTACAGATTTTGATTCTGTCTGTCTAGGTTCGAATCCTAGTAACCCAACAAAAGCACACGGACCCGGCCTTGCCGGGTTTTTATTTCCAATCGACGAGCCGAGCTGGCTTCGGTGAGTCGAGTGGACATAAAAATTGCTACTTCGCATTATATAATATGCCATAGCATCATGAAAAACACACTATTCGTATTCTCGGTCTTCATGTTGGCGAGTTGTCAACCAATTATGATGAAAATGTATGGAATAAAAGATCCTGACATCGAGAATGAAAAAAGCATTACAAAAAAAGCGCTCAAATACAACCTTGACACATCAAACATTGTTACGGTAAATAGTTCGGCATTTCTTCATATTTTAAAGAGACAAAGCATACCGAATGCAGCTATTTACGACAGAAACGGCAAATACATCGAATATAGACAGACGGACACATCGTGCAACGCCGGCTTATTTCAGTTTATCCCCGCATTAAATTTAAATGACCCGTACAACCAACCAGATAGTGCCGACTTGAAAACGGAGCTAGCTAAGTTCAGAGACTTAAAAGGAACCACCCTAAAGGATCCTGAATCCGCAGACTTCTATCTATTAATTTATTGGACTGTGTGGACAGGAAAACTGAACAAGGATCATGTAAAAATTTGGGAAGATCTCGCTCGTGACAATAAGCGCTGTACGATTAAAGTAATCAAAGTGAACCTTGATGTTCAAGAATATTGGGACAAACAAGAGCGAGACAATATCATTAAAACAATGAGTAAGAAAAAATAAAAACTCCGCTACAATAACAAAAATGTTTACACTGGCTTTCCTTGTTCCGCAGAGATGAATGGTCATTCTTGGAAGCAACTTGAATACTAAATAAAGCTTTGTACGCCAATAGATGTAAACTCATCAGCAAAGCGATTAGGTCCGTGTGCTTTTAATATTACCTCAAAGCGGTCCCCTCAGGAATTTCATAACCAACTTTACAGAAGCCCTGGCATAGCCGGGGCTTCTGTATAAATCGACTAGCGTTTATTCCTTTACGCCGTATATTTTAAATCAGATTTTTCCAACCATGTTGGCGGGGATCACCCAGGCATCAAATTCATCGGCTGTCAGATAGCCCAACGATACGGCCATTTCTTTGAGGGTCGTTCCTTCTTTATGTGCTTTTTGAGCAATCTCGGCGGCCTTATAGTACCCGATTTTCGTATTGAGAGCCGTTACCAGCATCAATGAATTGTCAACATGCTTTTGAATATTAGCCTCTATTGGCTCGATGCCGGCCGCGCATTTATCATTAAACGAAATACAACCCTCCCCAATCAAGCGGGCACTGTGCAAGAAATTGTAAATCATCACAGGTTTGAATACATTCAATTCAAAATGGCCGTTACTGCCACCAATACTGATAGCCACATCATTCCCCATGACCTGAGCGGCAATCATGGTGAGCGCTTCGCACTGAGTTGGATTGACTTTACCGGGCATGATAGACGAACCCGGCTCGTTATCCGGAATAAACAATTCACCAATACCACTGCGCGGACCAGAAGACAACATCCGGATATCATTGGCAATCTTCATCAAACTGACAGCCACCGTTTTCAAGGCGCCGTGTGCTTCCACAATGGCATCATGAGCAGCTAATGATTCAAATTTATTTTCGGCGGTTACAAATGGTAGTCCGGTTAACGCAGCAATGTGTTTCGCTACATTCTCCGAATAGCCTTCCGGTGTGTTGATACCGGTTCCCACTGCGGTTCCTCCCAAAGCCAACTCACTTAAATGGGCCAACGTATTTTTGATAGCTTTCAATCCGTGATTCAACTGAGATACATAGCCACTGAATTCCTGTCCAACCGTCAATGGTGTGGCATCCATAAAATGCGTACGGCCTATTTTCACAATGTGCATAAAGGCTTTACTCTTCGCCT
>JBJTXG010000048.1:0-5635 GCA_046082125.1 Ferruginibacter sp.
CTTTTCAAAACATCATCGGACAATCAACCGTCATCGAGCAACTGACTGGACTCTTCCATCAAAACCGGCTCAGTCATGCCCTGCTTTTTTTAGGCCGGGAAGGGTCTGGTGCGCTTCCACTGGCCAGGGCGTTTGCTCAATTCATCGTCTGCGAAAAAAATAATCCGGGCAATACACCTGCCGCTCCATCGTTATTTGGCGATGCGGAACCCATTGCTCCATCCAAGTCAACGGATGCCTGCGGTCAATGTGCTGCCTGTGTAAAATCATCCAAAGACGCGCATCCGGATATCCATTATTCGTTTCCCGTAATTTCGATCAAGAAAGACCGCCCGACCGTTTCCAATGATCTGATCACACCTTGGAGGCAATTTATACAGGAACGCCCCTATGGCAATGTTTACGACTGGCTTCAACACATCCAAGCCGAGAACAAACAAGGCAACATCACTGCAGCAGAATGCGAAGAGATCTCCCGTAAACTTCAACTGAAAAGTTTTGAGTCCGTTTATAAGATTCTGATCATGTGGATGCCGGAGTATCTGGGCAACGAGGGAAACAAACTACTGAAGCTGATTGAAGAACCGCCACCCCATACGCTGTTTCTCTTTGTCGCCGAGTCCGAGTCTAAAATTATTCCAACAATACTTTCCCGCCTCCAGCTAATTCGAGTACCCGTTCCCGATAGCTCATCGATTGTTGCCTATTTGGAAAAAAAACATGACATTGGCACCGCTCTTGCCCAACGCATAGCCGGCCTGTGTGAAGGCAATATCCGTGAGGCATTGTCACTCACCGATCAGCCAGATGACCCCTGGGAACAATCCGTTCGACAATGGCTGAATGCCATTCTCAAAACAGGACCCGCCGCCCAGGTAGCCTGGGTTGAAGAAATGGCCAAAGCCGGACGGGAAAAGCAAAAGCAGTTTTTACGCTATGTTAGCCACATCCTCGAATTAGCCGTTCGAATGCATGCCGGTATGGCCCGTGAAAACAATGCTTCCGGACTGCAAACACAAGCTGACCTTGCCGCCCGGATCGCCGGCATTTGCTCCTTACCACAGCTGGAAGCCATCGCCCGGGAAACAGAAACCGCCATCTACCACATCGAACGAAACGGAAACCCAAAACTCCTGTTTCTTGGGCTGAGTATCCGCCTGTACCATATTATTGCCAACAATTCAGTAATTTTGACCAGCTAAGCGGTCAAGAATACGTGTGGAAAGTGCACTGATCCTTTTGTTCAGTATCTGCCGGATAACACCGGCTCCTCATATACCCGGTCTTTTCCCGGATTAACTTTCCGAAAACGGGTTATCTTTCTCGCCTGCTTGCCCTTAATAATCAATTAATTAAACCTACTATGGGTTGTGGCAGTTGTGGCAGCGGAAAAAACGGAGCTCCCGGTGGATGTCAGAGTCATGGCAGTTGTGCCAGCGGCAGCTGTAACCGGATGAATGTTCACGACTGGCTGGCTAATCTCCCCTACAGCGACCCCGAAAGCAACTGTCGTATTGTAGAAATCACATTCAACAACGGCAGCCGGAAAGACTACTATAAAAATAACACCCTACACTATTATGGCCGCGGCGAAATGGTTGTGGTGGAAGGCGTGAACGGATACGATGTGGGGATGGTGAATCTCACCGGGGAACTGGTACGCCTGCAACTCAAAAAAAATAATCTCGACGAAAAAAGTCCGGACATCCGAAAAATCTTGCGCCGAGCTGAAGAACCCGAACTCTCCAAATGGCAAGAGGCCAAAGCCCGAGAACCCCAATTACTGATCCGAAGCCGCGCTATAGCCCGGCAGTTGAAACTCGACCTGAAAATGGCTGAGGTAGAACTGCAGGCCGACGGGAAAAAAGCAACTTTTTTCTACATCGCCGATGACCGGGTTGACTTTCGTGAACTGATTAAACTATATGCCGGCGAATTTAAAGTGAAGGTTGAAATGCGCCAGATTGGCGCCCGACAGGAAGCCGGAAAAGTAGGTGGTATTGGCAGTTGCGGCAGAGAACTGTGTTGCAGTACCTGGCTAACCGATTTCAAAAGTGTCAATACCAATGCTGCCCGCTATCAGAACCTTAGCATCAATCAAACCAAACTCAGCGGTCAATGCGGCCGTTTGAAATGCTGTTTGAACTACGAGCTGGATACATACCTCGATGCCCTGCAGCACTTTCCAAACGATTGTGATGTACTGGAAGTAGCAAAAGGCCGTGCCTTTCTTGTAAAAAAAGATATTTTCCGAAACCTCATGTGGTATACGCTTCCCGACAGCAACAAGCAATACCCGCTGAACATTGATACCGTGAAACGTATCAAACAACAAAACCGGGAAGGCATCCGGCCGGATGAACTTGAAACGGCCGAAGTAGCCAGCAAACATCCCAAAGAAGTAGAACCAGAATACGCCGATCTGGTGGGACAGATCAGTTTACGAAGCCTGGAGCGTACTTCCAAGCGCCGCCGGAGTAAAGATCGCCATCAGCCATCACGCGACAACAGACCCGAACGGTCCGCTTCTGCCCAAGGACCGGCCAACAAACCAACCAACCAGCGGTCCGGCACACCAAGACCTGCTCAATCCGGTAAACAACAACATCGCCGTCCACCATCCGGACGACCACCGGGACGAGATCGCCGCCCGCACGGAGATAAAAAATAATTCAACCGCTCACCGCCAGAACCTGAAGCATTGTCATTATTACTACAGGATATCACCAAAAAATATGACACACAGATTGCTGTGAACAATATCCGGTTTAACGTTGGTTTTCCCGAAATCGTAGGATTTCTCGGACCCAACGGTGCCGGCAAGTCCACGACCCTGAAAATGATTACCGGGTATCTTCAACCCGACCAGGGAACCATTGAGGTTTGCGGCATGGACATCAGTCAACATCCAATAGAAAGCCGTAGAAAAATCGGATACCTGCCCGAGTCCAATCCACTCTACACCGACATGTATGTGCGCGAATACCTCGCCTTTGTAGCCGGCTTGTATCAACTTCGTGAAAAACAAAAACGCCTCAATGAGGTGATCGAACTTACCGGACTGGGCACGGAAGCCCATAAAAAAATCGGTCAGCTCAGCAAAGGATTCAAACAACGGGTTGGCTTGTCTGCTGCTATCATCCATAACCCGGATGTATTAATTTTGGATGAACCGACTACCGGACTCGATCCAAATCAGATCATTGAAATCCGAAACGTGATTCAATCGTTGGCCGAAACCAAAACCGTTTTATTCTCCTCTCATATTTTACAAGAAGTGGAAGCGCTTTGTAAACGGGTGATCATTATCAATAATGGCCATATCGTAGCCGATGACAAACTAGAACAGCTGAAAGCCGCCGGATCCAAAAATGCAACCGTTTTACTGACCATCAAACAATCCATCCGTGCGGATGAACTCGCTCAACTGATCGGAATGGGTGCCATCATTAAAACTGGCGATCAAACATTTGAATTGGCTTGTGATAATCCCGACATAGCCCGGAAAAAAATCATGGAGGCCGCCCTCGCTCATTCACTCGATATCTTGCAACTGCAAACGGAGGAACAAAACCTGGAACAGATTTTCAAATCATTAACCAATTACCATACATCGAACCCCTCTTAAAAAACGAACATCATGAGTTACATTGCTTCCATTCACGCCAGACAAATTCTCGACAGCCGCGGAAATCCCACGATTGAAGTGGACGTATTAACTGAAAATGAGCGCCTTGGTCGGGCGGCCGTACCCAGCGGAGCCAGTACCGGTATTCATGAAGCAGTTGAGTTACGCGACTATAACAAAAAATTGTACGGTGGTAAAAGTGTTCTGAAAGCGGTGAAAAATGTCAATACTACCCTGGCCGACCACCTGTTGGGCTGGGATGTTGCCGATCAAACTGGTATCGATGCCCGCATGATCGAACTGGACGGAACGGAAAACAAAGGAAAGCTGGGCGCCAATGCCCTGCTCGCCGTTAGCCTGGCCGTTGCTAAAGCCGCAGCACTCGAAGCCAACCTGCCCCTTTATCGGTACATCGGAGGCACGAATGCCAACATCCTTCCGATTCCGATGATGAACATCCTGAACGGAGGGGCTCATGCCGATAATAAAATCGATTTCCAGGAGTTCATGGTAATGCCCGTAGGCGCCACCTCCTTCAGTCAGGGTCTGCAATGGGGCGTTGAAATCTTCCACGCACTAAAATCAGTGCTGAAGAAAAAAGGATACAGCACCAATGTAGGTGATGAAGGCGGTTTTGCGCCCAACATCCAAAGCAATGAAGAAGCGATTGAAACCGTACTGGCCGCGATTCATCTGGCAGGTTATAAAACCGGCTCACAGATCGCCATTGCCATGGATGCCGCCAATAGCGAACTATGGAATGCCAAAGAAAAAAAATACATCTTCCACAAAAGCGACGGTAAAAAAATGACCAGCGAACAACTGGTGGCCTACTGGGCAAACTGGGTGCGTCAATACCCGATTGTTTCCATCGAAGACGGTATGGCCGAAGACGATTGGAAAGGTTGGAAAATGTTGACAGACACCATTGGCTCCAAATGCCAGCTCGTGGGTGACGACCTCTTCGTAACCAATGTTAAACGCCTTGAAAAAGGAATTCGGGAAAATACGGCCAACGCCCTGCTGGTAAAAGTTAATCAGATCGGCACCCTGACCGAAACGATTCAAGCGGTAACCATGGCACAGCACAACGGCTATAATACGATTATGAGTCACCGAAGCGGAGAAACCGAAGACAGCACGATCGCTGACCTTGCGGTTGCCCTGAATTGCGGACAAATCAAAACCGGCTCGGCGTCACGCAGCGACCGGATGGCCAAATACAACCAGCTGATCCGAATCGAAGAAATGCTGGCAAATACCGGTCATTATCCAAAAGGCAAAATACGGTTTGGAAAATAATCCGTAGGGGCGAATGGTCGGATAACTTATTTATGTACCTTGTAACAAATCCGTTTGTATGAAAGAGCGAACACTATCACTCCTCAAAAACAAATACTTTCTGGTTTTTGTGATTTTTCTTGTTTGGATGGCGTTTTTTGATCCCCGAAGCTGGCAAACCATTTATGAAAAAAAGGCAAAGCTGAAAGAGCTTCAAAAAAAAGAGGCGGAGCTCACCCAAAAAATAGCGGAATGCCGCAAAGATCTCCATCTGCTGAACAAAAATGCAGAGAGCATCGAGCGGTTTGCCCGTGAAAATTTTTACTGGCAAAAGGCCAATGAGGAGATTTTCATCGTAAAAACCCCATAAAATTGTTAAAAACACGTAGTCTGATACAATAAGAACTCCTTACCTGCGTTTATAATGTCGGATACGGATAATTACATTTTCTAACAGACTTAAACCTGCCTATTTATGCACGCATTTACTTCTGACGACCTGTTGCTATATCTCTACGGTGAAACTACCCCGGAGCAAACCATTCAAATTAAGCAAGCACTGGATACCGATTGGTCACTCCAGGAAAAATTCGCCTTACTTCAGGAAGCACACAACGAATTGAACACCATTAATTTATCTCCAAGCAAAACCTCTATTGATGTTATCATGGCGTATGCCGAGAAATCAGTGGAGACGGTTGGAACTGTTTGAAAGAACCAAGATAT
>JBJTXG010000049.1:0-4350 GCA_046082125.1 Ferruginibacter sp.
TAGTGGTGATGATGTGGCTCCTGAATTGGGAAATGCATTTCCCAATTCAGGAGCCACATCATCACCACTAATAACGGTTTGGCCTACCTGCAAACCCTGTGGCGCCAGCATATATCGCTTTTCACCATCGGCGTATGCCAACAGGGCGATGAATGCCGTACGGTTCGGATCATATTCAATCGACTTCACCGTAGCAGGAATATTTTTCTTGTCGCGCTTGAAATCAATCACACGATACATGTTTTTGTTGCCGCCTCCCATGTAGCGCATAGAGCGACGTCCTTGGGCATTCCGGCCGGCCGTACTGTTCTTGCGCTCCAGCAACGATTTTTCCGGCGTATCGGTTGTGATTTCTGCGTAGGCGTTACCGATTCTCCAGCGAGTACCCGCGGTCATCGGTTTATATTTTCTTAGTGCCATGATTTATTGTTCGTTTTATAATTGTCAAATCTTTGCGGTGTTGACCACCTTTCATTGTTTCGTTTACAGGTTACCGTAGAGATCCAGTGTATCCCCTTCGGCGATAGTCACTACTGCCTTTTTACGGGCTGGCTTGCGTCCTACCAGAAATCCGGATTTGGTGTAGCGGGCTTTCAGCTTGGAGGGCATCACCATCGTGTTGACTTCCTGTACCTGCACACCGTAAAACAACTCAACGGCCCTTTTAATTTCAAGCTTGTTGGCTTTCCGGTCTACATAGAACGAATACCGACGCATTTTTTCCGACTGCTTGTTGGCTTTTTCGGAGAGGATCGGCTTTATGATTACATCTGTCAGTTTCATACAATTTGTTTTACCTTATTCGCGTACTTTTTATCAGGCTTCTGTTTCGCTTAAAAGTTTGGCGGCTGATTCGGTGATCACCAGCACATTTGCATTGAGGATGTCATACGTGTTCATATCACTCAGCACGGACCCATCAACCCCTTGCACATTGCGCAGACTGAGATACAGGTTATTGTCGTATTCCGGAATCACGAACAGTGCTTTGTTACGGCCGATATTCAGTGATTTCAGGATACCCGAAAAAGCTTTCGTTTTAGGCGCATCCATTTTCACATCTTCCAGCACAACGATGGCATTATCTTTTGCTTTATGAGCCAGGGCGCTCATCTTGGCCAGGTCTTTCACCTTGCGGTTCAATTTGATTTCGTAGCGATGTGGTTTGGGTCCGAAGATAGTACCACCGCCTTTGTACAATGGGTTCCGAAGGTTTCCTTTACGGGCACCACCGGTTCCTTTTTGCTTGTGCAGTTTGCGGGACGCCCCTTTCACCTCGCTGCGTGTTTTCACCTTGTGTGTGCCCTGACGTTGAGCGGCCAGGTATTGTTTTACCGCGAGGTAGATGACGTGATCGTTTGGTTCGATGCCAAAAATCTCTTCCGGAAGCTCAATTGTTCTTCCTGTTTTCTGGCCTTGGGCGTTTATGATGTCTAATTGCATGGTCGTTCGTTTTTTCGTGATGAGGCGTTGTGGTTACGGCTTATTTTTCGATGATCAGGTAAGATCCGTTGTGGCCGGGAACCGAACCGCTCACGAGTATGTAATTTTTTTCCGGGAATATTTTCACGACTTTCAGGCCTTTCATCTTTACGCGGTCGCCGCCCATTCGGCCGGCCATGCGCATGCCTTTGAATACACGGCTAGCATCAGACGAGTTACCGATTGAACCCGGTGCACGTTGACGGTCGTGCTGGCCATGAGATTGCTGACCGACACCACCGAAGCCATGACGCTTAACCACCCCCTGGAAACCTCTTCCCTTGGTGGTGCCCACTACACATACATTCTCTCCTTCAGAGAAAATATCTACTGTAATAGTATCGCCGACATTTCTGTCGAGTTCGCCATCGCGAATTTCTTGAATAAATCGTTTGGGAGCCGAACCGGCTTTGGAGAAATGTGCTTTTTCGGCACGGGTTGCATTTTTTTCTTTCTTATCGCCGAAGGCAATCTGCAACGCATTGTATCCGTCTGTTTCGACGGTTTTCTTTTGAGTGACTACACATGGACCTGCTTCGATAACGGTAACAGCGGTTTGCTTACCATTTTGGTCGAAAATGCTGGTCATGCCCACTTTCTTACCTAAAATACGCTTCATTGGTATTTGTTTTATGTTCAGCGGTCTCTCCGTCGGGTGAGACTTGAACGTTCTGAATTTTTGTTAAGAGCTTACCGGATGCCTGTCCCGAAGCGGGACGGTTCATCAGGCTTTGATCTCAACATCCACACCACTTGGCAGGTCCAGCTTGCTCAGGGCATCCACTGTACGGCTACTGCTGGTGTAAATGTCTAATAAACGTTTATGTGTACACAACTGAAATTGCTCACGCGCTTTCTTGTTAACGTGCGGCGAACGCAACACGGTAAAAATCTTCTTGTGCGTGGGCAAAGGAATAGGACCGGTTACAACCGCTCCTGTACTGCGCACTGTTTTGACAATTTTTTCAGCAGATTTGTCCACTAAATTGTGATCGTAAGATTGCAGTTTGATTCTGATTCGTTGTGACATATAAAAAGAACTTTTAAAACCTTTTTTTCAATTGGGAGTGCAAAGGTAGGGGGTTCTTCCAATCCAACAAAGAAAAAACAGTATTATTTTTAACTGGCCCAATAAGCCAATATGATCGGTTGCCCATAACTAACCCATTGACCATGAACTGCTAACAGGCATGAGAGCCTCCGAAAAGCAGACCAATCGCACGTTTCTCACAAAATCTACGAGTGAGCGGATGGGCATGCAAATGCACGATGATTGGAACTACCTTTGCGGCATGCATGAAAAAATCCTGATTCTTGACTTTGGATCCCAATATACCCAACTGATAGCCCGTGCGGTGCGAGAATGCCACGTGTATTGCGAAATCAAACCCTACCATACGATGATCGACTGGGATGACTCCATCAAAGGCATCATCCTTTCGGGATCGCCGTTTTCGGTGAATGATGACAAAGCCCCCGACGTTCCGGTACTTCCATTAGCGGCCAAGGTACCTGTGCTGGCTATTTGTTACGGCGCACAGATGACGGCCAAACAATTGGGCGGTGTTGTAACGAAAAGCGCCACGCGGGAATATGGTCGGGCTCACCTTCATATTACGGCCTTTGCCCCCCTCCTGAACAGGATTGCGACTGAGACGCAGGTTTGGATGAGTCACAGTGATTCTATTCACGGCATTCCGGAAGGTATGGAGGTATTAGGAAAAACGGACAGTATTCCGGTAGCGGCCTTTCGCGTAACACGCACCCACCATCATCCGATCTATGGGCTACAGTTCCATCCCGAAGTGATTCACTCAACAGATGGCAAAACCATGCTTTCTAATTTTCTTAATGATGTCTGCGGGTGTCGAGGCGATTGGACGCCGGCGCACTTCATCACGGAAACGGTTGAACGAATTAAACAACAGGTTGGCCATGGCAAAGTTATCATGGGATTAAGCGGCGGCGTAGACAGCACCGTGGCTGCCACCCTGATTCACCGAGCCATTGGTCATAACTTATATGGCATTTTTGTAAACAATGGTCTGCTTCGGAAAAATGAATTCGAGGATGTGTTGGAACAATACAACCAACTCGGATTGCAGGTAAAAGGCGTTGATGCATCCGCACTGTTCTATCAACGACTGGCGGGCGTTACATCACCAGAAGAAAAACGAAAAATCATCGGCAATACGTTCATCGACGTTTTTGATACTGAGGCCGCCAAATTCGATGACGCCGGGTTTTTGGGACAAGGCACCATCTACCCGGATGTGATAGAATCGGTTTCGGTTCACGGGCCATCGGTCACCATCAAATCTCACCACAATGTGGGTGGGCTGCCCGAAACAATGAAAATGCAATTGGTAGAACCGCTGCGCTATTTATTCAAAGATGAGGTTCGTAAAATTGGCCGGGAACTGAGTATACCGGATCAGCTCCTCGATCGTCATCCGTTTCCGGGTCCCGGTTTGGGCATCCGAATCCTCGGCGACATAACGGAAACGAGTGTACGCATCTTACAGGAAGCCGATGCTATTTTCATACAACACCTTCATGCGTCCAACTGGTACGAACGCGTTTGGCAGGCCGGCGCGATCTTACTGCCTGTTCAGAGCGTGGGGGTGATGGGTGATGAACGAACCTATGAAAAAACAATCGCTTTGCGAGCCGTCACATCTGTGGATGGCATGACTGCTGACTGGGCGCACCTACCCTATGAACTGCTCAGTCGCATATCCAGCGACATCATCAATCGGGTCAAAGGCGTAAACCGAGTGGTATACGACATCAGCAGCAAACCACCGGCCACGATTGAGTGGGAGTAGTGCATGGCTGGTATATCCAATGTCAATGAAATCAGAATTC
>JBJTXG010000050.1:0-2982 GCA_046082125.1 Ferruginibacter sp.
GCCTCTTGATAAAAAGCCGAAACAGGAATGACCGTCACGCCCGCGTTTTTGGTGAGCTCAATGGCCATATCCTGCTCATTCAATGTACTACAATCGGCGTACGAATACAACTGAAAATAGCTGCCATGACTGGGCAGTGGTTTCAGGGGTGTGTGCTGCAGGGCGGTTTGCAAAAAATCGCGTTTGTGTTGCAGAAATGAACCCAGCGATAAATAGGCGGATCTGTCATTAATAAATTCGGACAACGCATATTGAACCGGACTGTTACAAGTGAAGCTATTGAACTGATGCACTTTGCGAAACTCTTTCATGTATTCATTGGGCGCAATGCAGTAGCCGAGTTTCCAGCCGGTGCAATGGTATACTTTTCCAAACGAAAAACAAACAAAACTGCGTTCAAGCAGATCGGGATACCGTAGCATCGATCGGTGGGGGAGTTCATCGAACACCAAGTGTTCATAAACTTCATCACTGATAATGAAAATACCCGTATCCTGTACGAGCTTGCGTAACTGATCGATATCGTCTTCACTCAGGATACGACCGGTTGGATTATGCGGCGAGTTGAGTATAATGGCTTTTGTACGATTTGTAACGGACTGGCGTACCCGATCCCAGTCTATATGGTAATTCGGATGTTGTAATGGCACCCGAATGGCTTTGCCTCCATTGATTTCAATATTCGGGATATAGGAATCGTAAGCGGGTTCAAACACAATCACCTCATCACCGGGTTCCACCAGGGTGGTAATGGCTGTATACAAGGCATAGGTACCGCCGGGTGTGATGGTGATCATCGTATCGGGATCGATAGCTGTATCATACGTTGCCTGAACCTTTTCTGAGAGTCGTTGACGCAGGATGGGCAATCCGCACATGTGCACATATTGATTATGTCCTTGCCGCATGGCTTGATTGACCAGATCGATCAGGGTTGCTGACATGGGAAAATCCGGGAAACCCTGACCCAAATTGATGGCGTTATGTTCAACGGCCAGCGCACTCATGACGGTAAAGATCGTTGTACCGGTTTGTGGTAATTTGCTGTGAATGACAGGTTTCAATGCAGTTGTTTACGGTCAAAGATAGGGGAGCCGATTGGTATGTCAGTGTGAATACTGACCACTCACCCTATTGATCACGATGCCGGTCATTAAAAGGTGGATTTATACAACGTATGTTTGTGTGGTCAGTACGAAAATGGTCGACTGATGAGGAGGGCAGATATAATCATTTTAAAAGAATGCGAAACTGATTCCTCTTAAGCGGAATAAAAACCGTGATTCAGTCAAGACGTTGGAGAATTGAAAAATCAGTTGATAAGAATAGCAGTGGCAAAAAGCTGTAAACACTTATCGATTTTTAAAGGGCGGGGCTAAAACCTCGCCTTTTTTATTGATTGTTGATGAAGCGGTTTTGTACATTTACAAACTGCCATGCCTATTCGCTATTTACCTGCCGGAGTGGATGCTTTTCTAGAAAATCCCGGAACATTCGCTGCCAAGTCCTGGGCCTTGCTCACCAACGATGCGGCCCGAACCACTGATGGATTGTTTTCGCGTGTTTGTTTACTCGAAAAAGGTATTCGCATACAGTGTCTGTTTTCACCGGAACACGGATTAAATGCGGGTGGAGAGGATGGCGCACCACAACCCCATCAAACCGATGCGTTAACCGGCTTGCCGGTCATTAGTTTATATGGTACACAATGGGCACCTGCGGAAATCCAGTTGGCTGCCGTGGATGGTCTGATGGTTGATCTTCCCGATATTGGCGCCAGGTTTTATACCTATCTCTGGACCCTTAGCTATGCCATGGAGGCTTGTCACCAAACCGGCAAACACCTGCTGATCCTCGACCGGGCCAATCCCACCGGCACGATGCTGGAACAGGCAGAAGGTCCCTGGCTAGATGAGCGCCTGTCATCATTTATTGGCCGTTGGAACCTGCCTATCCGACATGGCTGCACCCTGGGTGAATTGGCTGTTTTTTTTCAGCAAACCCGATTTCCTGAGTTACCCATGGATGTGATTCGGGTGCCTAACTATACACGTCGGTACGCATCGATCTCCGCTCCTTTTTTGCCTACATCGCCGGCGATACAAACCATCGAGTCGGCATTGCTTTATCCAGGGACCTGTTTGTTGGAGGGACTAACCATTCATGAAGGTCGAGGTACGGACTATCCGTTTCAACAATTTGGCGCGCCCTGGATCAACAGTGATGTGTTGATTAAAGAACTAACGACGCGTGCCTTGTCGGGTGTTGACATCATACCTGTTTCATTTACATCCGATACATCTTTATACAACGGAGAAATTTGTCATGGGATTCGGATGATTATCAACGATGTGATGGCGTTACGGCCGGTAACCAATATGTTTCGTGTGTTGGAGGTGTTGATGAGGCAATATCCTTCGCAGCTCGGGGAACGCCTCTATCCAACAGCCGCGAATCCATCCGGCGCCGGCCATTTCAGTCTATTAACCGGCGTGCCCGACAGCTATTATCGGTTAACCCGTTCGGAACCGTTCGCAACCGATATTCAGGAGGAGTGGAAAGCGATGATTCAGGGTTCCTTGTTATACAGTTAGCGATATTTTGAAGAAGCGTCTGCATTGATACGTCTTTATCTGCCGTTCATTAAACTTTTTAACGCAGTCTGTGTTTTGAATACATGAGTCGTGTTTATAGTCTTAAAACCGTGCAGCATATTCCCGCCGATTTGAAAACCACCTGGGCTTTTTTCAGTAATCCGGCCAACCTGCAACAAATTACACCGGCCGCCATGCGGTTCGAAATCAAATCCAAACACCATGGACCGCTCATGTATCCCGGACAAATCATCGAATACCGGGTTCGTCCCGTATTGGGCATTCCCATGTATTGGATGACCGAGATAACCCATGTGGAGGAAGGGCGTTTTTTTGTCGATGAACAACGGTTCGGACCCTATTCACTCTGGCATCATCAGCATCATTT
>JBJTXG010000051.1:0-3324 GCA_046082125.1 Ferruginibacter sp.
AGCCATACCTCGACATCCACATCAGCAAGCTGCTGAAGAAAAGGGCAGGTTGGCTCGTATTATTGCTCTTTGGCGAAATGCTAACGGCCTCCGCCATGCAATACTTTCAGCATGAAATCGAGGCAGCTACCGTACTCGCTTTGTTCATTCCACTGATCATGAGCAGTGGCGGCAACAGCGGATCACAGGCATCCACCCTGATCATTCAAGCCATGGCTTTAGGAGAACTCACCGTCAATGACTGGTGGAAAGTGATGCGCCGTGAATTGATTACCGGCACCTTGCTCGGATTGATTCTGGGCACCATCGGCTTTTTACGAGTATACGGATGGCAAACATTACACATATTTGATTATGGCGAACACTGGTCTTTACTGGCATTGACTATTTTCTTCTCACTCAGCGGTATTGTTTTGTGGGGAAGTTTGATGGGATCCATGCTCCCGATCATACTCAAAAGGCTCAAACTCGACCCGGCAGCTTCATCGGCACCCTTTGTGGCCACCCTGGTGGATGTCACCGGCATCGTATTGTATTTTTCAGTAGCCTATCTGTTTCTGAAAGGCATCTTACTCTAAACTTTTGAACGACATCTCCCGGTACGATTCAAAAAATAGACCATAATTTATTAATTTGCAGAAGTCTGTTATTGTACCATTTGTTTATTTTTTTAATATGAGCAATGTTTTATCCCAAATGCCAATCTCATGTCATCTGGGATAATTAAAATCTCGCTCATTTTTATTACAACCATCCATATTTTTTAATCAATCATTATGTGCGGAATCGTTGGATATACTGGACCCAAACAAGCCTACCCGATTATCTTGAAAGGACTGAAACGACTTGAATACCGTGGCTATGACAGCAGCGGCATCTCGTTTATTCGCGATGGCGCCATTCAGGTACATAAAAAGAAGGGCAAGGTGGCTGATTTGGAAGAATCGCTTATTGGAGTAAATATGGAGGCTCATATTGGTATTGGTCATACTCGTTGGGCAACCCATGGGGAACCCAGTGACCGCAATGCTCATCCGCATCAATCAGCCAGCGGACGACTCTCCATGATCCATAACGGCATCATTGAAAATTACGCCCAGCTGAAACAGGAATTGACCAAAAAAGGATACCAGTTCCACAGCGATACTGACACGGAAGTTTTGCTGAATTTCATTGAAGATATTCAAATCAATAACAATTGTTCGCTGGAAGAAGCGATTCGTATTGCGCTGAAACGGATCACCGGCGCTTACTGCATTTTACTGATTGAGGAGAACAACCCGGAGACCATCATCGCTGCTCGTAAAGGCAGTCCCCTGGTGATTGGTATCGGCAAAGGCGAACATTTTCTGGCAAGCGATGCCTCTCCAATCATTGAATACACTAAAGAGGTCGTTTATGTGAACGATTATGAGTTAGCCATCGTGAAGCCGGATGAACTGATTTTGAAAAACCTGGGTAACGAAAAGATTACTCCGTTTATTACCAAACTCGATATGGAGCTTGCCGCCATCGAGAAAGGCGGATACGATCATTTCATGATCAAAGAAATTTTCGAACAACCCAACACTATTTTCGATTGCTTACGGGGCCGATTAGACGCTAAAGAAGGCACTATTCGCATGAGCGGGGTTGACAATCACATCGACGCCTTGAAAAACGCCAGTCGGATCATGATTTTAGCCTGCGGAACCAGCTGGCATGCCGGGCTTGTGGCCGAATACATCATTGAAGAACTTTGCCGAATACCGGTGGAAGTAGAATACGCCTCTGAATTCCGGTACCGAAATCCAATTATCAACCAAGGGGATGTCATTATTGCCATTTCACAAAGTGGCGAAACGGCCGATACCTTGTTCTCCCTTGAGAAAGCAAAGGAGAAAGGTGCGTTCATTTTTGGTGTGGTCAATGCGGTCGGATCTTCCATAGCCCGTATTTCTCACGCCGGCGCCTACACCCATGCCGGACCGGAAATTGGTGTAGCATCGACGAAAGCATTCACTGGTCAGTTGGCCGTACTCATGATGATGGCGCTCAATATTGCCAAACACAAAGGCACCATTGACTCCGAGAAATACCAGCACCTGCTCAATGAATTGGAAGCCGTTCCGGAAAAAGTGTCAACGATTCTTCAACACGCTGATGCGATCAAAGCGATTGCAGACAAATACAAAAACGCATCCGACTTTCTGTTTCTGGGAAGAGGATATAATTTTCCAATCGCCTTGGAAGGCGCACTAAAACTGAAAGAGATTTCATACATCCACGCAGAAGGCTACCCGGCTGCTGAAATGAAGCACGGTCCGATCGCCCTGGTTGATGAAACCCTGCCGGTTGTGTTTATTGCCACCAAAGACCCCTATCATGAAAAAGTGGTAAGCAATATGCAGGAAATCAAAGCGCGAAAAGGGATGATCATTGCCGTAGTTACCGAAGATGACCAAACGGCCCACGCTCTCTGCGACGATATCATAACCATTCCCCATGCCGATGAGTTGATTGCGCCGATTCTCACCGTTATTCCACTACAGCTCCTATCTTATTATGTAGGAACCGGTAAAGGCATTGATGTGGACAAACCTCGAAACCTGGCAAAGAGTGTAACGGTAGAATAGTTTACAATATTCATTTATAAAAAAACCGCAAGCAAGTCTTGCGGTTTTTTTGTTGAGCAATCGTTGATGATCAATGTTGAATCTGTACCCGATGAATGATCAACTGACTGCCTTGTATGATTTTAACAGTATATAGTCCGGCTTGCAGCTCCTGCACCGGTAATTCAAACCGGCTGTTCATAAAACGTACTTGCTTGACCAGTTTACCACTTGCATCAAACAATTGAAGCTGAGACATCTCCGTTGTTGTATTCGACAAAACTATCAGTCGATCCGAAGCAGGATTGGGTGCGATGGTGACCAGCTGTGTGTTGCCCATATTCAAAAACCGGATGACCGAATAGGCCTTTCGGCCGTTGAGTTCCTCTGCACGGATACGGTAATAATTACCACCTTGTAACGGACGAGTATCCGTTAATGAATAAGCCGATTGGGCTCCATTGGTATTCATTGGCTGTGCGGTGCCAATTGACTCCCACCGGATGCCGTCTGTTGAACGCTCTACCACATATTGACGAATGCCACTTTCAACACCCGTATTCCATGAAATAAGTACCTTGGTTTGATCAAGACGCTGGGCATCCACAGATAGGAAGGTAACCGGAAGCGCCGAGCAGACAACTATTGGTGATGCGCTGTTTTTGGGATTGGGTGGCGCTATAGTAAAATCGGCTAGGTTATTATCCGTGTCATCACATCCATTATTATT
>JBJTXG010000052.1:0-2792 GCA_046082125.1 Ferruginibacter sp.
CCGTGTGCAACTTGTTGCTCAAACATGGTTCCGTTGAAATCAGTATCGATTAAATGGGCATAGAAATGATCTCCGCTGATATCGGCAAACCGGTTGATATCATCGTGGGTGATTGTTCTTTTTTCGGTGATTAGCTGATCGCCGATTTGCAATTCTTCAAAATATTTTTGAAACGGATGAATATCAGATACTCGTCCGGCTGCATTCGGTTGGTATACATCGGTGATGGCTGTGATCATGGTTGGTGATCCCTGGATGGCTGTTCGCTGCATGTAGTGTTTGACACCACGAAGTCCGCCCATTTCTTCACCGCCACCGGCCCGGCCGGGTCCGCCATGTACAAGCAGGGGCAGGGGTGATCCATGACCGGTGCTTTCTTTGGCACAGGTGTCGTTGAGCACCAGGATTCGGCCATGATAAGTTGCGGCACCGAGCACATAGTGGCGGGCCTTTTGGGTGTCGCCGGTGATGATCGATGAACAAAGGCTTCCCTTGCCTTTCTTGCTCAGTGCAACAGCTTCGTCCATTGATTTATAGGGCATCAGGGTGCTCACCGGGCCAAAGGCTTCAATATTATGTGGTTCTTCGTTTTGGAAAGGTTGTTCGTTGAGTAGCAGAATCGGACTCATGAAGGCGCCCGTTTCCGGATCCGCGTCAATGACGTCTACGCGTTCGGGTGAGCCATAGAGCACCGACGAACAGGCCATCAGTTTACGAACCTGTTCCCGCACTTCTTCTCGCTGATCTTTACCGGCCAGAGCGCCCATACGTACTTTTTCGTGTGTTGGATTACCAATCGGCGTTTTCGACAGCTCGGTCGTTAATGATTTCCACACGTCTTCCATTTTAGATTCGGGCACAAAAATCCGGCGCACAGCGGTACATTTTTGTCCGGCCTTGACTGTCATTTCTTTTCTGACTTCTTTGATAAAGATATCCCAGTTGGCTTGTCCGGGTTGTACATCATCGCCCAGAACCATGCAGTTCAGCGAATCAGCTTCCATATTGAATGGAACGTTTTCTTGCAAGATAACGGGGTGTGAACGGAGCATTCGTCCGGTATGTGCCGAGCCGGTGAAGGTAACTACATCCTGGGCCGTTACATGATCGAGCAAATGGCCGGCGCTACCGCAAAGCAGCTGCAGCGCTCCTTCGGGAAGAATGCCCGAGGCGATGATTTCCCGAACGACAGCTTCGGTCAAATACGATGTTACGGTTGCAGGCTTGACGACTGCGGGTACGCCTGCCAGTAAGTTAACGGCAATTTTTTCGAGCATACCCCATACCGGAAAATTATACGCATTGATATGGATGGCTACGCCTTCTTTGGGCACCAGCAAGTGATGGCCCATAAACGTATTTTGTTTACTGAGATTGATAGGGTCGCCATCGAGGCAAAATGGGGCGTCGGGGAGTTTTCGCCGAAGCGATGCATTGGAAAACAGGTTGCCGATGCCGCCTTCAATATCGATCCAGCTATCGATGCGGGTGGCCCCTGTTTGATAACTGATCTTGTAAAACAGTTCTTTGCGCTCCAATAAATAAAGCGCGAGGGCTCGTAACATTCGACCGCGTTGTTGAAACGTCATCGACCGCAGCGCTGGATTTCCTGTAGTACGGGCGTAATCAAGTACGGCCGCCATATCGATTCCGCGGGTACTGGTTTGAGCTACGGGTTCGCCGGTAACGGCATGAAAAAGTACCTGACCATCGCCTTCGCCCTCGACCCAACGACCTAATACATAATTTCCAAGTGTAATCATGAATACCTGTTTTCGCAAAGGTAAAGGAGCAAACCAACGAACCGAAAAACTAAATCGATGAGCAGCTAAATTGCCGCAGGTGGTGTATCGTGTGTTTATAATGCAGGATGGCCCATTCGTTGTGGTACAGCCATCCAAAAGCGGGGTGCAGTACAGGGTTGGTATCAATGTGATGAAGATAATTGTTCCGGGCCTCGAGGCAAGCGGCTTTCGCGGTGGGCAGATCGGCCAACCGAACGGGGGGCGGTGTATCGGGTAATACACCGGCTGGTGCTTTGGTGTTCTCACGAAACCACCTCTCGCTCAGCAGAAATTGTTTGTAGGCCGGGACTTGTTCTTCCGGGATGGCCAATGGTATTTGAAAGGCTCCGGTGGAGAGGCAGAAAAATTCAGTTAGGTGTTCAACCATCTGTTGCGGAGACATGACACCCCAGTTTGAGGGATTGTTTTCATGCAGGTTGGCAAGATCGGTTGGAAAGCGATGGCGCAGGTATTCAACAGCTGTTTCTGGAGTGGGCATACATCAAATGCGTGCATCAATGGCTGCACAGAGTTTTTCGAAAATGGAGTCAATACCTCCTTCGCCCTCGATGAGCACCACCTTGTCAAACTGCTTGTAATAGTCGGCTACGGCCGTCGTTTTATTTTGGTATTCGAGGATACGTGCCCGGATGATAGCTTCGTTGGTGTCGTCGCTGCGGCCACTGGTTTCACCTCGCTTCATCAGGCGTTTGATCAGCTCTTCTTCGCTTACATTGAGGGCCAGCATGACGTTGATGGGTGCTTGTTTTTTATCAAGCAGTTCATCCAGCGCCTGGGCTTGTGCGGCTGTACGGGGAAATCCATCAAACAGAAATCCACGTACGGAAGGGTTTTGATCGATGGCTGAACTGATCATGCCTATTACCACGTCATCCGGAACAAGCTGTCCCTGATCCATGTATTTTTTGGCCTCCATGCCTAAATCAGATTGCTGGGCAATTTCAGTGCGAAGCAGGTCGCCGGTGCTCAGGTGTTTGAGACCGTATT
>JBJTXG010000053.1:0-3495 GCA_046082125.1 Ferruginibacter sp.
CGCCAACGTGAAAAATTATTACTACACGTTTGTATTATGCGACTATCAGTGGCATCCTGCTCCGCTGAGCGCGTTTGACTATATCAAAGGGTTTACCCAAAACCGGATTACCAACTACCGCTATTCCTCGGTCGCATTTACCCGCTACACGCACTATCAGTTATCCTTACCCGAACAGTCTTCTATGCCGTCACGATCAGGAAACTATTTATTGAAAATTTACCTCGACGGCGATACGGCTAAAACGGTGTTCACTCGTCAATTTGTTGTTTTTGAAAATAAATGCTCGGTCGCCGCCACCGTGGTTCAGCCATCATCCGCATCCTTGTTCTATACCCATCAGCGCGTACGAATGAATGTGCTGCTCAATAACCTGAATGCACTGAGTCCGGCTCAACAGGTGAAGGTGGTTTTGTTACAGAACAATCGATGGGATATCGCCCAGCGGGATATTGTTCCTACATTCACCCGAATAAATCAACTGGAATACAACAGCGAAAATATTGGCATTTTTTCGGCCGGTCGGGAATGGCGTTGGCTCGATTTACGGAGTTTTAGCTTGCAAACCGACAGGGTCGACAGTGGCACGTACACACGCTTGCGTGCAGAACTGTTTTTAAAAGCCGATCAAGACCGCGCGGGGCAGCGGTATGCCTACTATCCTGATTTGAATGGCGGATTGGTCATTTCATCATTTGAAAGCATTCAGCCCGGCTGGCAAGGCGACTATTGCACCATTCATTTTAAATACCGGACGCCCGATGGTAAGCCCTATGCCGGAAAGGAACTCTATTTGACCGGACAACTGACCGGTTATCAGCAAGCGGATTCATGGAAAATGAGCTATCAGCCTGAAACGGGATTGTACGAGCTAACAACCACCTTGAAGTGCGGCTATTATGATTATGCTTATTTCACCAAAGAGACCGCTACTCAAAAAATCGATTACAAAGAAGGGAATTACTGGGAAACGGAAAATACATATACCATCCTGGTTTATTATAAATCACAAACCGACCGAAACGATCAATTGATTGGCGTATCAACAATCAATACCCGCGCCGATCGACCCGGGTTTAGTTTTTGAGTACCCAAACGCTTTCTGTATACTCACGAAAGGTCCTCAACCGCTTCGTAGCCTTCTTCATCAGAGTCTTCTTTTTACTTTTTACTTTTAGGTATGAAGATTATCTTTGCACCGGCAAGTCTTATACGACCAGCTCCTGTTGAACTCCCCCAGGGCCGGAAGGCAGCAAGGGTAAATGGTTGAGCGGTGCGATATAAGTAACTTGCCATTTTTTATTTCAGGATGGGGCCGAAATGGTTTTCCACGTTTCTTTTTGAAAATTCCACAGTCCACCGGGCGCTGGTCTTTTTGCTCCGAAACACAATACCTTCGTAAGAGCCAATTCAAATCGATGACTTCATAAAACCTGTCTCAATAATAGAATAAGTTATTTATTAGATTATTTACCAATCAACATAAAACATCGCACGCATGAAATTTTTTATCGACACCGCCAATCTGCAACATATCAAAGAGGCACATGATCTGGGTATCCTTGATGGCGTTACCACCAATCCATCCTTAATGGCCAAGGAAGGCATCAAAGGAGAAGCAGCCGTCCTGCAACACTATAAAACGATTTGCGAACTGGTTGATGGCGATATCAGTGCCGAAGTTATTTCAACGGATGTTAATGGTATCATCGAGGAGGGAAAAAAACTGGCCGCACTGCATCCAAACATTGTGGTGAAGGTGCCCATGATCAAAGACGGCATCAAAGCCATCAAATGGTTTTCGGATAACAACATCAAAACAAATTGCACGCTGGTATTCTCAACCGGTCAAGCCATTTTAGCAGCCAAAGCCGGTGCCTCCTATGTGTCTCCATTTATTGGCCGAATCGACGACAGCGGCTGGGATGGGGTGGATCTTATCCGTCAGATTGTGCAGGTGTATAGTATTCAAGGGTTTCGAACCGAAGTGCTTGCTGCGTCTATACGTAACCCAAATCATATCATTCAATGTGCCGAAGCCGGCGCCGATGTGTGTACTTGTCCGCTCGATTCCATTTTAGGCTTACTGAAACATCCGTTGACGGATATCGGACTGGCCAAATTCCTGGAAGATGCCCAAAAGTTTGCTTGATTGATTGCCAACGCAACGTAAACCGATGCACCAATGCGGGTTCTGATAATAGATAACTACGACTCATTTACATATAACCTGGTGCATTTGGTGGATGGTATTTTGAATCAATCACCCACGGTCGTTTATAACGACGCCATTTCGTTGGATACGGTTGCGATGTATGATGCAATCATTTTTTCACCGGGACCGGGCGTGCCAGATGAAGCCGGAATAACCAAAACGGTCATTCAGGCATATGGTGCCTCAATGCCCATGTTGGGAATATGTTTGGGCCATCAGGCTATTGGCGAAGTGTTTGGTGCTTCGTTGATTAATTTACCCGAGGTTTTTCATGGGGTATCGACGCCCGTAACGATTGTGGAGTCAATGAATCCATTGTTCCAGCACATGCCTGAAACCATCACCGTGGGCCGTTACCATAGCTGGGCCATTGATGCGTCGACCTTGCCGGAACACCTTATTCAAACGGCGGTGGATTTTTCAGGAATCAATATGGGCATTCGTCATATAGAATGGAATATTCAGGGATTGCAATTTCACCCGGAGAGTATCTTGACTCCAATAGGACGGCAATTACTACAGAATTGGCTGGATACCTTGAAACACTAACGGTGTAATTATTGTAACTTTAGTCAGCTATGATTATTCAAGTTTGCGGTATAACCCGTCCGGACCAAATCCCGTTATTTGATGCCATGTTGGTTCATCAGATTGCAATGGATTTTAGTGCAGATGCAAACAACAACAAGTTGGTCTGCTCGATTGATCCGGAACAGATTGATTCGATAGATTCGGATGTTGATTTTGTGGGTGTATTCAATAATCAGTCGTTGGACGTTATTTTGTCAACCGCAGAAGCCTATCGGTTTACAACCATTCAGTTAACCGGCTCCGAATCCCCGAACCTATGTCGGGAACTTCAGAAGCAGCATGTCGTTATCAAAACTATTTCAATCGATGGGCAGCAACCGGAAGATTTAATAGGGATGATTGAACTATATGATGATGTTTGTGATTACTTTTTAGTTGATCTTGATTTTCGTGCGGCCAATCCGGCATCAACCACTCGTTTCCCATGGGATTTATTATTGGATATTAGTGTGGAGAAGCCTTTTTTCATTGGTGGAAAAGGGTTGCGGGCCTCCGATGCGCCATCCTTACATCAATTCCGCCATCCCGATTTTTACGGAGTGAGTATCCATGCTTCATTCGAGCATGCCAGCGCCGCAGGCGATTCTGCGTTGATATTCAGTTTCATCAAAGCCATTCAGCAAGTTGTTAATTAATTATAGGACATCACACAAAATCAATTTTTGTATCCGCAAACTGATTAATTTGCA
>JBJTXG010000054.1:0-15480 GCA_046082125.1 Ferruginibacter sp.
TAACCGGCATGTTGATATCGAGAAATACCAGTCCTTTTGGTTCGGCTGCTTTGTCCAATTCCGTCATCATGGCCTGAATACCTTCTTGGCCACCCATCGCCGTGATGATTCGATGAGATACGCCCGCCTCTTCCGCCAAAATTTGATGCAGAAAATTCGTAGCCTCATCATCGTCAATCAATAAAATAAAATCAAGCATGGGTTGATTTTCAGGATTATAAACATTGTTCAAAAAAGAACAATATCAAAGGTATTAATTAACACTATGTAAATGTCAGACATCTTTGATTATTCTCTAACAGGACTACCCATAACTATGTATAAATACGTATTTATTCATAATTACAGTCCTGTAAATTATTATCCCCGTCTTAAACCGCTAGCTTGCATTTCCATTTAATTATTTACTTCAAAAACAACCCAGATGTTATCGTTCTTCTCTGCCAGTGCACGTATTATCAATACTCGATGAGCGGTTACCGAATGTTTAGAAATTGCTATGGGCGATCAGTATTCGCAGGCTGATTTGTTGATTTTACACGCGTCCATCGGACATGATTTCAATGACATGATCCAACAAGCCCATGAAATGGCTCCCCACGCACAAATCGTTGCTGCGTAGTGCTGCGGGGTCGTGGGTCGCGAGGGCGTCAGTGAATCTATGAAAGATATTGCGCTTATGGCGGTAACCGGCAACGAATTTACCGTAGAATGCACGGATGGTATCGTTGGACATAATACGTATGAAAAAACATTGGAAATGGCTAAAGCCATGAAAGCCAAAAATCCATTGGTCAATATGGTCTACACATTGGCTTCCGGAATAGATATCGATAATGATGCCACCATTCGGGCTATTGAAGATGTATTTGGTAAAGAGGTAACCATCTTTGGGGCTACATCCTCCGATAACATGAAAGGGGTAGTCAGTTACCATTCATCTGCCCCGTTTAAAATAAATCGGACTTCAACAATCGGTTGTTGAGAGAATATGATTAACTTGAAGTAAGACACTCTTGCTACAAACGGAATGGTATGCTTGTATTTTTGGTAGATGACGATGATGTATTCAATTACATGAACGAGGCGATCATTCAGATGGTGCACCCGGGCACAACCGTTCGTATTTTCAAATCAGGGGAAGATGTTGTTCGCCACATAGAAAATGATCCTGATTTTATTGCGCCGGATCTGATGTTTCTCGATATCCGTATGCCACATATGGATGGATTTGCTTTACTTGATTATATGGAACAACAACCGGTCGACCTTTTTCAAAACACCCATTTGCACATGCTTTCGTCAACGTTAGACGAAAAAGACACATTACGTACCAAAAATAACCCTCGTATACAAAGCCTGCTAAGCAAACCATTATCCACCGACCTGGTAGCCGATTTGTTGCACTCACTGAAAAGCAGATAAACTATTGTTCAAGCGGAATCCGTATATGCATGCGGCAACCTTTTTGTACTGCCGCATGAATCTCCATGGTGCCGTTAAATAATTCTGCCCGGCGACGGATGTTCGCCAAACCGATACCTTTTTTAGTTGTAATGGGGTCAAATCCCACTCCATCATCGGCGATTAAGAAGTGAAGGCAATTGGCATCTTTATGCAATCGGATCTCTATCTCTTTTGCGTTGGCATATTTGGAAATGTTCCGAAGTTGTTCCTGCAGGATACGGTATAAATTCAACTGCATATCGCGCGAAACGGATTCGCTGAGTGTTTCTGTGTCTAATGACACCTTAATGTCATATTTATTTTCCGGATTGAAGTTATCAATCAGTTCGGTAAAGGTGTCTTGAATGGTGGTTTGATCAAAGAAAGAGGGGGCTAGTCGGTGGGAGATGTTTCGAATCTCGTCCAGCGCCAGATTGATAAATTGTTTTGTTTTGGTATGCCAGGGAACGGCTTTGGTATCCAGGTTATCCTGCAGCATGTCGAGGCTTAACTGGGTGCTCGCCAGAATCTGACACACATTGTCATGGAGTTCCGTGCCTATTTCATATCGTTCATCTTCCTGGGTTTTGATGATTGCTTTGGTAATCATCTGTTCTGTTCGAATACTTTCCGTCATGTCAATGATGATGGCTGATTCGAATTGTTGTTCATTGATGTTGATGGTATTGGCATAGGTATCGACATCCAGGATGGTGCCTGATTTAGTTTTATGACGATAACGGCCCTTGTAGGGGATGGGTGAATGGCTGACGGCTATGGCCAGTTTCTGTTTTTCGTCCACACTGAATTCATCCTGTACAATATCGAATAAGCTGAGTTGTTTGAATTCATCTTCCGTGTATCCGTACTTTTCAATGGCGGCCAGATTGACCTGCACAAACCGAAATTGTTCCGTATCGATAATCCACATTGGCTGCGGGCTCAGCTGGAAAAGGCTGCTGTATCGTTTCTCCGACTCTACGAGCAGTGCATTCGTTCGCTTCCGCTCCATGTTGTACACAATACTTTTTTCAAGCGAGCTTGCGTTGATATCATCTTTAAGCAGGTAATCAGCGGCTCGAAGGGAGAGTGAGCGGATCCCAAAATCCAGGTTACCATAACCGGTCAATACGATCACGGGTGTTTGGGGCCGTCGATCAACCACGTCGGTAATCAGCGACTCGCCCGATTTGTCCGGAAGTGTCAGGTCGAGCAGGATCACATCAAAATGCGTGGCGGTATTTTCAAGAAAGGACAGAGCCTCTTCAAATTTTCGGGCATGTTCGATAGTTGGTGCATGAAACTGCTCTTCCAGATAATCACGAATTAGCAGAAAGTCGCCGGCATTATCTTCTATAATCAGGATCGATAAAGTCTTTTTTTCATGCATACGGGCTGCGGGTTGAATTAGTCCGGTTCGCTTTGTGTTTCATTGGCAGGTTCAGCCAATGAGGAGGGTATTGTAAAATGGAATGTACACCCGTGATTGTCATTCGTCGTTACCCAGATTCTTCCGCCTACAGCCTCTACAATTTTTTTAGTGATTGCCAGACCGATTCCGGTTCCCGAGTATTCGTCACGGTGGTGTAGTCGTTGAAAGATAACAAATATTTTCTGGAAGTGTGACGGATCGATCCCGATGCCATTGTCAGCAATGGAAAAGTGCCAGTGATCCTGCTCTTTCTCAGCGGTGATGCGAATGACCGGTGGCACTCCCTCCCGATGGTATTTGATACTGTTGCCAATCAGATTTTGAAACACTTGCCGGATAGGCGACATATGACCCCTGACTACCGGCAGCTGTTCATATTGGATGAGGGCATTGGTATCGGCTATTTGTCGGCTGAGCAGCAATTCCACTTCACGTACCACATCACCGGTATCGATGTCAGCAATATTCTCATTGGGTCGGCCCGCTCGGGAGTATTCGAGCAGATCCATGATTATCTGTTTCATGCGTCGGGCGCCATCTACTGCATAGAAAACGTATTCCCGACCTCTGTCATCTAGTTTATCGTTGTATTTTTTTTCAAGCTGGGTTAAAAAACTAGACACCATCCGCAAGGGTTCTTGCAAATCATGAGAAGCGATATATGCAAAATGCTCTAGCTCTTCATTGCTGCGTTTCAGTGATACGAGGGTTTCGCCGAGCTTGTTTTCTATTAGTTTTCGTTCGGTGATATCGATGCCATAGCCGATCACAAATCGCAGCTTTCCGTCTTCGAAATACGGGTAGAAATTTCGCAGTACAAAGGTGCTTCCTTGATTAGGGACCTGGTGTTCATCGATCCATTGTACTGTTTTACCTTCTTTTACGGCTTGTTCAAACAAAGCCCATCTTCGTTCAAAAATAGCCGCATCGATTCCCCGATACGCGGCATATTCCATGTCATGTTTTCCAATCAGCCATTCTCGTATTTCTTTATTCTTTACTGCCTGCGGATTGATAAAGATATATCGATGTTCGGTATCAAAAACCGCAATGTCGGTTGGGATATTGTTAATGATATCTTCGGTGAACTTTTTTTGCCGATTCAGTTCATCCTCGGCTTCTTTCAGTTCGGTTACATCCCGCTGCACCGAAATCCAGTGGGTACATTCACTTTTATCATTGAAAACGGGTGTTACAGAAAACTGACACCAATAAGCCTCTCCATTTTTTTTGTAATTGATGGATGTAATCTCTCCGAAGGTTTGGTTGCGGATACAGGTTGCAATTTGTTTCAAAGCGGCTTTATCAGACTGTGGACCTTGAAGGAAAGCGGGCGACTTTCCTTTGATTTCTTCCAGCGTGTAGCCAGTTTGGTCGGTGAATCGGGGGTTCACGTATATGATGGGCGACCCCTTTTTTGCTTCCGTAATCAGTACACTGTCGTTGGTACTGATAATAACCGACTCGAGAAGTTTGAGGTGCAGTTCCTCTTGTTTTTGAATAGTAATATCCTGCATAGCGCCAATCATTCGAATCGCACACGCGCCTTCACGCACAATAAAACCCTTATCTAATACATAGGCAAATTCGCCATTCATTTTCAGATATCGGTATTCCGCTTTCCATGTCTCGGTGTCCGACTCAATCGCATCCCGGATTTGCTGCAAAACGCTCGCATAATCCTCCGGATGGATTCGTTGCTCCCAGATATCCAATTTTTCAGGAACGCCGCTGGTCGCATAGCCGAAAAGGCGTTCGAAGCCGGTTCCATAATAAACATCGCCGGTAATGATATTCCAGTCCCAGATTGCTTCCGACGTGGCTCGATTCACCCATTCATATCGTTGATTGCTTTCTTGCAGTGTTTTACTGATTTGGGCAATCGAGGCGTTCACACGCAACAATTCATTTTTCTGATCATTCAGGCGTTGCAGTAATTCTTTTTGTTCTTGGTTGACGATTTCTTGCAGGTTGATTGCATGCAGTAAATCCAGGTGAGGGTTGTGTGGCGCATAATCATCCAGCTGCAGGCCGCTGTTTGCAAATGCTTGCAACTGTTCAAACCAGGGAGCGCCAATGAATAACAGATGGTTGTTTTCGTATGGCATGAACTGTCCGCGTAAAACTACCCCAGATTGAATGGCTTTCAGCAACGTAAACTTATTATCGATGCTTAGTATATTATCTCGGGTGATGTTGGTGATGCGGGGACGATTAATTTCAAAATGATCGCTAAATAACTGATCCTTGATTGACAGAAAAAGTTTTTGTGCCGAGCTGCCCAAACGGACAATGGTTAGTTGTTCATCCAGCACGAAGTAGAACGGAAACATGCGGTTGAAGTCATGCGCTGAAAAGAGAAAAGCGGATTTGTTCGTCATGCCCAGGAAACGTTGAACACTTCATGGTCGTTGCCGGTATCCCGAGCTTCCAGCAAGGTGATTTCGGCTTCTGTTTTGAAAAGCTTCGCAATGCCCGATAATAGACCGTGCACAAAATCTTTCAGACCTTGACGTTTGGAAAAATAATGGATATGAATACTGGTTGCTTCCACATGGCTTACTTGAAATTCGGGTGGTGTCATCTTAGGATACAACAGCATGATATGATTGTGAAATTCCGGTAAGTTTTTCAAGAAATCGCCCAATGATTTTCCGCCGGTACTCATCAGGCCTCCATATTTCTGAAGGGTCGTTTTCAGAATCCACCATTCGCCGAAGGCAAACAAAACCTTATCAAGTGGTAACGCGGTTTCCTCACTGATCGCAATCGCCAGTTGGAAGGTAATGGCATCATCATAGGGTTCGTTGCTGATGAAGAAAGTGGTTTCAACACCACTCCGTACAAGTACCTTATCCCAGGTTTCTTTGCCAAACAATTCACATACCAGTTCCTCCATTGATTTGTTGACTATACCATACATGATCACTGTTTTGATTAAGGTAAAATTAACGAATTTATTCAGCTACTGAATCATGAATAAGGTATGAACCGAATTAGTAAACAAGTAGGAATATGGGGGTTTTCCGATTGGTCTTTTCCACATGTTGTGTATAACTGACCATCGAGCAATAAACGGGTCATCCTTTACGTTGTAATTCTCAGCAGAACGCGTTTTTGTAATTTTTTAACAGCTAAATGGAGCCCATCCTTGAGGCTGGTACTAGTTTTGCTTTTGTTCTCACCACCAAATAATCCAACCCCTATGCTTACTCGTTCAACAGTTTCGTTTTCCACGCGCAATCGACTCTTCCTTTTCGTTTCATTCATTGCTTTTAGCTCATTGGTATTTGCGATCAGTCCCATGATAAAGCGGTATACAATCAAGCCCGTTTTAGATTATGCCGTCAATAATAAATTGGCGCTTTACGCTCAGTTGAATTTGGCGAATAAAGGACTTTCCGAAAAGGCTTTTTTGTATGCAGTTGAAGGATATGAAAAATTGAAGCGTGCCGGTAAGTTGCCTGACAGCCGCTATTTGACTGTTATTGATTTTTCCCTTTCCTCTGCCAAAAAAAGAATGTTTATTGTTGACATGGAAGGAGGCAAGTTGTTATTCCAGTGCCTGGTGGCACATGGGAAAAACTCAGGTAAAGCGTATGCACAATCGTTTTCCAACGAATCTGAAAGTCTTCAAAGCAGCTTGGGATTTTATAAAACGGGTGGAACATACCAAGGTAGCAACGGATTATCGCTTGTCCTGCATGGGTTGGAAAAAGGCATCAATGATAACGCGGAGAGCCGGTCGGTTGTGTTACATGGTGCTGATTATGTATCTGGTACAATTGCTCAACATCAAGGGTTTATTGGCCGGAGTTTTGGCTGTCCGGCAGTTCCCAGAGAACTGGCGGCTCCAATCATCAAAACGATCAACGGAGGCCACTGTTTATTCATTTACGCGCCCAATAAAAAATACGTGAAAGCATCTAAAATCATCTGATCCGAGGCACTGTCATGGCTGTCCGTTCCGTCATTTAATTGACCGGCCGGAATTAAAATTTCCGTTTTACTTTTGAGACATGATCGACACGTTAAAAGGCACCGGGGTGGCCATGGTTACTCCATTCGACCAAAACGGCGAAATCGACTGGGCCGGCTTTGAAAAACTGATCCAATATCTGATAGATGGTGGCGTTGACTATTTGGTTGTGCTAGGTACAACCGGCGAAACACCGGTACTATCGAAGACAGAAAAAAAAGCACTCATTACGTTTACTTATGAACAGGTAAACAAGCGAATACCGATTGTAGTCGGTGTTGGTGGGAATGATACCAGGCAAGTGATCGAGGACCTTCATCAGTTGCCACTCGATCAGGCCACAGCCATCCTCAGTGCGGCACCGTATTACAATAAGCCCTCGCAAGAAGGCCTTTTTCAGCATTACAAACATTTGGCGGATGCTTCTCCCAAGCCACTGATTCTGTATAATGTACCTGGACGAACCGGTCGGAATATGGCGACCACCACGACATTACGATTGGCCCACGAGGTGCAAAATATCATCGGCGTCAAGGAAGCCAGTGGCGATATGCAACAATGCATGGATATACTTCGAGGTCGTCCGGATGGATTTCTGGTATTGAGTGGTGATGACGCGCTTGCTTTACCGCAATTGGCTTGCGGTATGGATGGCGTGATCAGTGTAGCCGCTAATGCCTATCCGCAATTGTTTTCTAACATGGTCAGGGCTTGTTGTTCCGGCGATTTTTCGACGGCCCGTAGTTTCAATAATCAATTGATGCCGGCTTATGATCTCATGTTCGAAGAAAATAATCCGGCCGGAGTCAAAGCGTTCTTGCATCACTTGGGGATTATTCAAAACGTCGTACGGTTACCACTGGTTCCATTAAGCAAACCCGTGCACGAAAAGGTACAGCAATGGTTGGCGAGCCAATAGATTATTCAATTTTGTAGCATGTGCCTTCAATGGCCAGAATCGTGTTTTCAAAGATCGCTTTGGTTTCTTCCAAAAACGCATCCAGTCGCTCATACTTTGATGAGAAATGACCGATCATTAATCGCTTTACGCCCGCAGCCTTGGCCAGTTGCGCAGCCTGTTCGGTGGTACTATGGTATCGCATAGCTGCTTTTTCGGCATCGGCATGCAAATAGGTGGTTTCATGGTAGAGCAAATCGGCTCCATGTACCTGTGGCAACAGTGTCGGCAGATAGCGGGTATCGGCCATATATACATACGTTTTAGCGGGAGCGGCCTCCAATGTAACCTCGCTGTTTGGAATGATGGTGCCTTTGGCGGTTCGGAAATCCACTCCTTTTTGCAGCTGTTCGTAAAAGTCAGCAGGGATACCAAATGCACCGGCTCGCTTGGGATCCACTTTCCGTGGATTTTTCTTTTCCTGAAATTGAAATCCCCAGCAGGCAATCCGGTGATCAACACGAAAAGCACGTACGGTAATTTTGGTCGTTTCAGCAATCAGGCCCTCCTGATGCAAGGCATGAAAATGAAGTGGATACGTTAGTGTGCTCTCGCCGGCTTCCAGTTGCAGCTGAATGATTTTTTCGAGTTTTTCAGGAGCATATACGTGAATAGGTTGCGTTCTGCCAAAAAGGCTCCTGGTGCTCAGTAATCCCATCAGACCCAGGTAGTGGTCGCCATGTAAATGGGAAATGAAAATATGGGAAATACGTGAATGCTTCAGTTTATAACGCACCAACTGACTGAAGGTGCCCTCCCCACAATCGATCAGAAAGGTACTCTCATCTGATTCCAGCAGCTGTGCTGTCGGATGTCTTCCGAAGGCCGGAATGGCCGAATTATTTCCTAAAATGGTCAGGCTCAGCAAAACGTCGTTTTTGTCAATTATTCTACATCATGGTCCTTTAAGAGCTCACGTTCTATTTCTTCCATCTGCACAATATCCATGGCCTCGCTTTCGGTTGGGGTAATATTCAGTAAGTCATCCATTTCTTTTTCCTGGAGGGACTGTATCACCTCTTTCTGCAGGCCGAAAATCACCATGGAGATACCTTTCTCTAGGCATTGGCCATATACCGCAGTCAATATAGAGATACCCGCATCGGCTATATGACGAACACGGGTGAAGTCGAGAATGAGGTTATGGGGCGGTGTGGCACTATGTTCGTCGAGAATGGCATGAAACTCGGCTGACAGATTTTCAGTAATCGTGTCTTCCTGGATACGTAAAACCCTGAATTTTTCTTTGGTATCCAATTTGATGTTCATAAGCGGCCTTTTGGGGTGAAAATACTTTTTTTTAGGCATGTCCTGAAAAAAAACTGATTGGAATCAGCGACCACATCCGCCGGTGTTGTTAAAACAGTGTTCAATTTTTCAACATCCCCACAATGCCACGATCAGCAGACGAAAAGCTGTCAAATAATCGTTATTATTGTAACATCAATTCAACTAAAAAACATGGATAACAATTTATTCTCTTCGCAGGTCAAGGAGATTATTTCGTACAGCAGGGAAGAGGCTTTGCGATTGGGGAATCCATTCATAGGCACCGAGCATCTTTTGCTGGGAATGATTCGGGATGGGGAAAATACGGCAATGAAAATTTTAAAGTCGCTCCATATCGACCTCTACGAATTAAGACGTGAAATCGAAACCGCCGTGAAGGACAAATCCGGCACTGCTACAGCCAATGCCAATTCATTGCCGCTCACCAAGCAAGCGGAAAAAGTGATTCGCATTACGGTGCTGGAAGCTAAATCATCTAAAAGCAGCCTGGTTGAAACGGAACACTTGATGCTTTCCATTCTGAAGAATAAGGAGAACATCGCCACGCAGATTTTGCAGCAGTTCGATGTGAATTATGAAAGCTTCAAAAACGAACTCGGATTTGTAGCGAGCAATCCACCTAAATCGGAATTCAACGAGGAAGAGGAATTTGATGAAGAAAGAAAGCAATACGGACAGCCCCCCAAAGGCTCTCGATCGGGTTCAGCCGGACAGGTGAAATCTAAAACACCTGTGCTTGATAATTTTGGCCGCGATATCACCCGCCTGGCCGAAAACGGCACCTTGGATCCTATTGTAGGCCGTGAAAATGAGATAGAACGCGTATCTCAAATTCTTTCTCGTCGCAAGAAGAATAATCCCATTCTCATCGGCGAACCGGATGTGGGTAAAACGGCGATAGTGGAAGGATTGGCCCTTCGGATTGTTCAGCGAAAAGTTTCCCGTGTGTTGTTCGACAAGCGGGTGGTTAGTCTTGATCTGGCAGCCCTTGTCGCTGGTACCAAATACCGGGGGCAGTTTGAAGAACGGATGAAAGCCATCATGAACGAGTTGGAGAAGAACCGCGATGTGATTTTGTTCATCGATGAAATCCATACCATCGTAGGTGCCGGTGGTGCCAGTGGCTCACTGGATGCGTCTAATATCTTCAAACCGGCATTGGCCCGCGGCGAATTGCAATGCATTGGAGCATCTACGCTGGATGAATACCGAATGCATATCGAAAAAGACGGCGCGCTTGACCGTCGTTTCCAAAAAGTACTCGTCGAACAGCCATCCGTAGACGAAGCCATCGAAATTCTGAACAATATCAAAAACAAATACGAGGATTACCACAACGTTTCTTACAGCCGGGAAGCGATCGAAGCCTGCGTGAAAATGAGTGATCGGTATATGACCGACAAGCTCTTGCCCGACAAGGCCATTGACGTGTTGGATGAAGTAGGCGCTCGCAAGCATATCAAGAATATCAATGTGCCTGACAATATTCTGGAGCTCGAACAAAAGATTGAAGCCATCAAATTGGAGAAAAACAAGGTGGTGAAAAGTCAGAATTTTGAAGAAGCCGCCGCCTTACGTGATCGTGAAAAGCGTCTTCAGGAAGATTTGGAGCAAGCCAAACAAGTATGGGAAGAAGAAAGCAAAAACAAGCGCTTCCCCATTGAAGAGGAGGATATTGCTGAAGTAGTGTCCATGATGACCGGTATTCCGGTAAAACGCATGGTACAGGCGGAGACGGAAAAACTCCGTCGCATGTCCGACGACCTCAAAGGATCGGTGATTGGTCAGGACGAAGCCATCATAAAAGTGGTTAAGGCCATCCAACGTAACCGAATTGGATTGAAAGATCCTAAAAAGCCTGTTGGGTCATTTATTTTCCTTGGACCTACCGGTGTTGGTAAAACAGAGCTGGCCCGTTCATTAGCCAAACATATTTTCGACAGTGAAGACGCGCTAATCCGCATCGATATGAGTGAATATATGGAAAAGTTCACGGTGAGTCGCCTGATCGGAGCACCTCCCGGATATGTTGGTTATGAAGAAGGTGGTCAATTAACGGAAAGGGTTAGACGAAAGCCGTATTGTGTCATTCTGCTTGATGAGATCGAAAAAGCACATCCGGATATCTACAATATTCTGTTGCAAGTTCTGGATGACGGTCAGCTGACTGACGGTCTTGGCCGCAAAGTGGATTTCAAAAACACCCTCATCATAATGACTTCCAATATTGGTGTTCGGCAATTAAAGGACTTTGGCGACGGAGTTGGGTTTGCCACACAGGCCCGTCGTGAGAGTCAGGAGGAAATGAACAAATCGGTGATTGAAAAAGCGCTCAAACGTACGTTCAGTCCGGAGTTTTTGAACCGGATCGACGATGTGGTCATATTCAATTCCCTCGAGAAAGAACACATCTTTCAGATTATTGATATTCTAATGAAAGGGGTCATGAAGCGGCTAAGCAACCTCGGCTTCACGCTAGAACTGGCCTCCGAGGCCAAGGATTTCATAGCGGAAAAGGGATACGACAGCCAGTTTGGTGCCCGTCCGTTACATCGTGCAATCCAGAAGTATCTGGAAGATCCCTTGGCTGAAGAAATCTTGAACCTGACCGTAAAAGCCGGTGATACCTTATTGGCCGAACTCGATAAGGAAAACGGAAAAATCCGGTTCAAGCATAAGGAAGAGCCTAAAAAGCGCGAACGAAAATCATCCTCTTAATAACAGTCCCCGCTTCGGCGGGGTTTTTTGTATGCATTCGGCCTGTTTTGGTGTATTTTGCGCCCTGAAAGCATGTCCAAAATCATCATAACCATCGACGGCTGGTCCTCCTGTGGTAAAAGCACCCTGGCAAAACAAATGGCCCGCGTGCTAGGATATATCTACATTGACAGCGGAGCTATGTATCGGGCGATTACCCTGTATTTTCTGCGGCATCATATTGATTGGACCAACCCCGAACAAACCAATCTGGCGTTACAGGATATCCATCTCCATTTTGAGTTCAACGAACGCGCTCAGCAATCCGATATCCACCTGAACGGCGAGAATGTAGAATACCTGATTCGGGAATTAGTGGTAGCAGAAAAAGTAAGTGACGTGGCGGCCATTTCGGCAGTACGTGATTTTGCGGTCAGGCAGCAACAACAGATGGGCGAACAAAAAGGTATTATCATGGATGGTCGTGACATCGGCACTACGGTATTTCCGATGGCAGAGCTGAAAATTTTTATGACGGCCGAGCAATCAGTTCGGGTCCAACGCCGTTATCAGGAAATGCTGATCAAAAATCCAAATGTAACCTTGGAGGAAGTGCAGAGAAACCTGGCCACCCGGGATCATATTGATTCAAATCGGGCGGTTAGTCCATTACGGCAAGCAGCCGATGCGGTGCTTTTGGATAACACCGAGCTAACAATGGACGAACAGCTGGAATACGCCCTGAAACTGGCTGCGCATAAAATCGAATCAACGATTAGCAGATAAAACCCAATCCGCATACCACTGATCCAACTGTTCGGATGCCCCATAAAACGACGCGATCTTACGAATGACCTCTTCCATCAGTGCATCCGGACAACTGGCACCTGCCGTGAGAGCAATGGTTACCGGGTTTTTTGCCGGCAAGTAACCTGTTGATGTGGTTTCCTCCTTCGTTCTGAAATAGAAATGTTGAATAGATTGGTTATCCATTATTCGGTTGGGGTGATCGATATGATAGCTGGGCAGTGCTTCTTCGCACAATTCGACCAGGTGAGAGGTATTACTGCTATTATAGCCGCCAATGATGATCGCCAGATCAGCCAGACATTCGAGCATACCCAAGACAGCTGTTTGATTATCGTTGGTGGCGTAACATAAGGTATCGCGTGTGTCAGCAAATCGTTCCTCGGGAGATAAATGATCGGACGGCGAGGCGAGCACAACACCTTTCAGAAAGTCGGCGATTCCTTGCGTTTCCGAGGCCAGCATGGTTGTTTGATTCACAACACCAATTCGATGCAGGTCTTTGTTTACATCAAAACCGGCAGAATACCGATGTTTGAATCGTGTGTAAAATGTTTCGGGATGAGCCTCTCCGTTGATGTAGTCCGCCAATACTTCAGCTTCCATGTGGTTTTCAATGACCAGCGTGGGGGCATGGGCTGCCGCATGAGAAAAAGTGGCCCGGGTTTCTTCATGGCTTGCTTTGCCATGTACGATAATGGTAAACTGCTTTTTAGCAATTTGCTCGCTCCGGTTCCATACCTTCTCAACAAAAGGACAGGTCGTATCGTAGGTTTCGGTTTTTATACCTATTGACTGCAGGTGTTTTTCCATATCCAATGTCGTACCGAACGCCGGGATTATAACAATATCGTTGGCATCCAGGCTTTCCAAAGGTATCAGTGGTTGGCCCGATGTATCCTGCAAAAATCGGACACCTTTGTTCAGCAGATCCTGATTCACCAGCGGATTATGAATCATCTCACTGAGTAAGAAAATTCGTTTGCCGGGATTTTCCTCCACTGTTCGAAAAGCGATTTCAATGGCATTCTCAACACCATAACAAAATCCGAAATGTCGAGCCAGCAAGAAGCGGACCGCCCCCAGGTCGATCAACGTTGGCGTAAAATCTTTTTTTAGCTTATCCTGCTTTTTTCGTCCCTCTTTGATCTGGCGGATCAAATCGCTGCGATATCCGGAAGGTATAGTAAATTGCTTCATGAGAACAAAACGAAGATAATGCACTCAAATAACAAATAATCGGGATTCTTTGTTCTGTAAAACACAATTGCCATGTCGTCCGCAACCCGCTATACCCGTTATCATCAGGAAGTTATTTATGAAGTCAACCTTCGACAGTATACACCGGAAGGTACGATGGCTGCTTTTCAAACACACCTGCCTCGTTTGCAACGAATGGGCGTAACTATTCTTTGGTTTATGCCGATTCACCCCATTGGTCAGCAGAACCGGAAAGGGACACTGGGCAGTTATTATTCAATTCGCGACTACACCGCCGTCAATCCTGAATTGGGCGATGCCAACGATTTTCGGAACCTCATTCAAGCAGCACATGCGCTTGGTATGAAGGTTATTATCGATTGGGTGGCCAATCATGCCGCTTGGGACCATGTGTGGACAAAAACACATCCCAACTTTTTCTGTCTGACTGAGCATGGTACGTTTTTATCACCATACGACTGGTCGGATGTGATTCAGTTTGACCATCAATGCCAGGCGGCGCATGATGCACAGCATGAAGCGATGTGTTACTGGGTGGATCAGTTTGACATTGATGGTTTTCGGGCCGACCTGGCTCACCTGACACCCCTTTCTTTCTGGTTAGATGCCCGTGCCAAAACTGAACGCATCAAACCCGGTCTGATTTGGCTGGCTGAAACAGAGGATCCTGCTTATTTTCAGGCATTCGATATTTCCTATGCCTGGAAATGGATGCATACAACAGAAGCTGTTTTACGAACGACGCATGAAGCACAGGCTTTAATTGATGTGCTGGTTTCACAGCAACAAATCTTGCCGGAGGGCGCCCTTGAATTGTATTTTACGAGCAATCATGATGAAAACAGCTGGAACGGCACCGAATTTGAAAAATACGGGATCTATGCCAGTGGGCTCGCCGCTTTGTCTTTCGTCTATCCGTCTTCGGTACCATTGATCTATTCCGGACAAGAGATTCCCTTGCGGCACCGGTTGGCTTTTTTTGATAAAGACCAGCTTCCCTGGGAGCAGGGGCCTACGCTTGATGATTTTTATCGCCGACTGGCCGTTATTCGTGCTCAATTAGGCACGGAGGCCACGTGTCAATTTATACATTTACAAACGGGCGTTTTCAGTTTTATACGTCATGACTCGTCCGGATCATTGTTATTTGTATTCAACATCAGCGAAGACCCAGTCCAGTGTTTGATACCAGTTGATCTGTTTCCCGAGGGTTACCGAAACCGGATGAATGATGAAGACATACTGATCAGTAGCGAGGTGCCTGTTTCGTTGAATCCGGGCGATTGGTTGATTGCCGATGCATAAAAAAGCGCCTGTGTTCAACAAGCGCTTTGTGTTATGGGAGACCATTTATTATTGATCGAGCGATAGCGGGTATTCATACAACCCTTCATAGCCTGGATAAAAACCGGTGATGGTAATAGTGGATTGTGATTCAATCATTTTTTTTAGTTCGGCCAGGGATTTCACATCTTGTTCGTTGATACGCAGGATGACGAATCCGTCTTTCATCCGAGTTTGATCATTGATAGCTCCTTTTTGAATACGCTTGACCAACACACCGCCCTGAATACCAAACTCTGTTTTTTTAGCTGGATCAAGATCAGTCATATCGGCACCTAATAGATTGTATTTATTTTCTTTGGTTAC